>NZ_JCAFRT010000018.1:0-77310 GCF_059368495.1 Stenotrophomonas sp. YJH_SMC_91
ACGTGTTCGACTACATCGAGATGTTCTACAACCCGATCCGCCGGCATGGTTCCGCTGGCGGCGTGTCACCGGTAGAGTTTGAAAGGCGCTACGCGCAGAGCGGCAACTGAGTGTCTACAGAACTCTGGCCGGTCCATTCTTGTGCGCTGAAGTGATGCAGGATTGCGGCAACCCGCCCCGTGATCTCCATCGATTTGGATGCGAAGTCCCGAATGCTGGCCAGATCACCATCCTGACGCAGGCGCGGTTCGATCGCGTTCTGAGTTTGCACCCAAAGTTCTTTCGCCTCTTGCCTGAACGCGAGCGTCTTACGGGTGTTATCACCGGCGATACGACGTGCATGTGCGGCCGCGAGAAGCTCGCTTACACGCCGATGGAAGCGGGGCAGCTGCTCCCAGGCAGGTTCCTCAAGTGACATGAAACGGAAGCCCTGTGTGGACGCGGGCCAAGCGACGAGGTATCGCGCAAGGTGACCTGATCCGCGAGCCATCTCGCCCCGCTTGTTCATGAACTCCCTGAAGACCCGTTCCTGCACCATCATGCTGATGGTCAGGCGGGGATTGGTGACCACGATGCTGTCGTCCGCGCGATCCAAGGTCAGTGTCGTGGCGCCGTCCCAAGCCTTGTTGAGCGTGCCAAGCTTGTTCATTGCACCTCCTTTGAGCACGATTTCGCCTTCATCGCTCAGGATTGCAATCGACTTGCCATCGCCCTGCATGCTTTCCATCAGGGGGCGTTCGGTGATGTTCTGGTGCACGATGCGACTGAGGACAGGTCTGGCGGGCTCACGCGCGCCATGGCGGATGAGTTCTTCACGGAGTTGCTCGATGTCGTCGTCCATGCCGTTGTCCAGTGCCTTGGCCACCTTGCGTTGCAGGGACGCCTCCTTTGCATCCCAAAGGCGCCGATCTGCCTTGTGCGCGAGCACGGCCTGGACGTGATCCCGTGCCACCTTCTCGTCGTGCTCGTAGATGGGCGCGCCAACAATGCTGTCGGTGGCAGACTTGCGTTCGCCGGAATCGGCAATGATCAGGACATCCAGCGAAACCGGGCGGATCTGGCCAGTGGGAAGTTCGACATCCACATCTCCCTGCGAGGCGATGGACATCGCCGTGAGGAACGAACCGGCGATCAGCGCGTCGGGCGCTTTCAGGTTGTGCTGGACTTCCAGGATCGCGTCCCGGATGACGCTGTACATGGCGTGGATGGGGTAGGCGCGAGGAAAGTAGGGAGTGTTCATTCCGTACCCTCCTCGGCACCGCCGGAGCCCGGAATACCGCGGATCTTCTGGGCCTCCTTCGCCATCATCTCCTTGAAGCGGGCAGGATGGAGCTTCAGCCCTCTTTGCGCGAGGGTGGCCAGGATCGCCTTTTGGGTGACGTTCTTCTCGAGCATTTCGACGATTGCCGGATAAAGCAGCGAGAACAGCTGCCCCTTTCGGTGCTGAGGGTTGGACTGCAATTCCCGAAGCGCTCCCATGATGTCGTCGGCTTCGGACTGAAGGTCATTGTTGATGTCGTGCTGCATTTTTCTGTACCAAGATTCTTGTGAAGTGATTCGCCACGTTGTGAGTGGCGGGGTGTGGCAGGGAGCGTCTAGAGCAGCGCCCCGCAGGACAGTCGCGAACCAGTCGCGCATCTACTGTCAGTCCACACCCCCTCTGGCCTGCATCAGGCCAAGGATGTAGTCGTCAATCTCGTGCTCAATGAATCCGACGCTTGAGCCGTAGCGCACGGGCTTCGGCAGATCAGGGTCGAAGTAGGGTGATTTCCGATCGAGACGCGTGTAGAGCGTGGAGCGCGCGAGGTTCAGGCGCTTCGTCGTCTCGAGCAGGGAAATGATTTGGAGTCGCTGCGAATTCATGAGTGTGTCGGCAAGCTGATGCTTGGACACACGTTAAAAATTCGGAGAGAAAGTGCCGATCCCTAGCAGGTGCTATACGTTTTTATAGCAGCTATGATGCTATCTAATAGCCGCTATTCAACGAAATCGTGGCGCCAGCGTTGCCGCTCACGGCTTGCATCCCTACGAATCTGCATTGATCAGTGCCCGCGGCGGTGTTCAGCGGGTTCGTCTGCTGGTGGCCGGCAGAACGTTTTTAACGTCGCTTCGCTTGAGCAGCGCACGCCACTGATAGTCAGTTGCACTGAATCCGGGAACTTCATCGGCCACTTCAAAGAACCGCCGATGGACCTCCTGGCGATTCTTCCATCCGTTCTTGGGTGTGGCGGCAATGAGTTTGCGGGCGACAGCGTCTTGAAGCTGCTTGGCGTTCTCGCCCTTCTTCAATCCGCCTTTGCGGCCATATTGTTCTAGCTTCGCATTGATGGCCTGTTCTGGCGTAGCCAGGGACTCGGCTTCATTGATGCCAATGAGGTAGCCCAATTGCTCCGATGCTTGGACGAGATAGGACCAGGCAGCAGATTCTTGGTTCTCTTGGATGGCGGAGTGGGCTGCATCCAGCAGCGCGATCACCGCTTCGCGCTTTATCCCGTTGAAGAAGATGACGTCGCTGCGGTTGGACGTCTCGGGTGTCCTGTCGAACGTAGCCGCGAGTCCTGCCAGGGTTTCCTCTATGCTCTTTTGTTCCACACGCACTACCTTCGACATCGACTCATGTACCTGAGAAGCTTAACGCGGCGACCTGTGAGCTGGTGCGCTCGACGCGGTTTTTGAATCGACCGAGTGACCCAAGGGGCATTTTTAGTTCCGGTTGAAGCCGTGGTTGCGTGATAGCAGAACGGACTTCCAGTGGCTCTCCCTTTCGCAGAGATCGGCCTCGGTTGCCGACAGGTCAGCGATTTCCAGGACGGCAAAGCGCAAGGCGTGCCGCCGTTCCTCAGATGCCTCGATGCCGAACTCCTGGCGCAGGGCGACGTTGCCCCCGTGCCCGTTGGCGGCATACGCGCACCAGCGCCGCCAGATGCCGTCGGCGCCCGATGCCTTGCCAACGTAGAGCCGGCCAGTGGCCGTGTCGGTGATGACGTAGACCCCCTTCACCGACGACAAGGCCGCGCTCCAGGCGGCGGACTGGTTGCGCACCACAATGTCCAGCTGCGCCTTGGTGAGGTTCACCGCCTTGAAGCCTGGAAAGTCTGCGATCGACAGTCGCTCGGGTAGCAGTTCGACCACAGTGAGATCGTTTGCCAAAGTCTCCCCGCGGAGGTAGGAAGGCCGTCCCGTGTAGACGCTTTCCAGATAGAGGCGACCGACCCACTCCTCGCAGGAGGGCACCCGCTCAAGGGTGTAGAAGTAGTGGGGCTTTGGGTCGGCTTCTTCCACATAGTCGATGGATCGGAATAGTCCAGCGTAGAGCCAGCGCGTGGGGGAGCCCGCGTTGACCAGCGACACGACGAACTCGCGCTGGAAGTTGCGCTTGGTCTGCCAGCGCTGCCACCAGTCGAATTTCCCTTCCAGGAACACGTCCAGCGGCCGCTCGTTGCCGTTGTAGCGCGCCAGGTGGACCTTGGCCTTCGACGCGTCAAACGCGGGCTCCCATACTTTGAGCAGGTCGAAGAGTCGCATCGGCTTAGAGCCCCGAGTGGCGAGCTTGGCACCGCGCCGCGTGATCGGCCAAGTGCGCCGCGTTGGGGCGGTGGGCCGGTGAAGCGGGCAAGGCCAGCGCCTTGCCCTGCAAGGCGGCGTAGTCGGTGGTGAGCAGGGACGGCGCCAAGGCCACCGTATGCACGGGGGTGATCCACAGTAGTTGGCAATCGAAAAGCGTGTGGAGGTCGGCGCGCAGCAGCAGGCCGTTATCCACCCGGTTGGTATGTATGCCCTTGTAGGGCAGCACGTGCGCGGCTTCCAGCACTTCAATCGCCGAGCACCCGGTGATGGCGCAGCGGCCGCCGTAGGCGTCCAGCAGCTTGGCGCGGAACAACGGCTGGCCGCGGCGCTGGGCCACGGCGCGCATCGCCCACACGCGGGCGTCGTGGTCGCTGTCCACTGGAGCGGTGAACGCGCCTGCCTGCGCGTCTGCCTCCACCCGCGCCTGATCGTCCATGATCAGGGGTCTGGCTTTCCACTTTCCGTCGCCACCCTTTTGCAGGTCCACGTGCCCGTGGTCCGCTGGATTGAACAGAACGTAGCGCGTGCGCCGCGGCGGGCCGGGATCGACCAGCTTGAACAAGCGGTCGTGCGGGTGATCTTGGTCGCTTCGCCAGTTCGTGCGCGAGTAGTTGTAGTGAACTCGGCTGGGCGAATTGACCGTGAACAACTCCAGGTCAGCGCGGGCGTTGCCCAGCGGGTCGTGAGGGTGGCGCGACAGGTCCCACTCCTCGACCTCGGCCAGCGACGCGCTGCCCAAGGCCTCAATGGCGTCTACGGCTCGCCAATACTTGACGCCATCGCGTCCCGGCTTCTGTGTAGCGGCCATCGGCTACGTCCCCTGCCAATTGTCGCCACGGCCCATGGAGGTCAGCCCACGCGCGGCGCGATGAAGAAGACTGGATAGTACTTTCCTGTACAGCGTGGGACTATTGCTTCACTGCTCACAGCGATCGTCAGGCTTCGAATCCAGTCCCCTTCTGGGGAATGTGAGTAACGGTGCGAGTAACCGCAGCTGGCCGCCTGAGAAAAGTTCTTCCCCAACAATCTCTTGTGGAATGAATGTGATTGATGGTGGGCCACCAACCGACCTCGCCTGACCGGTCGCAGGTCTCATCGCTCCCCAGCGCGACCTGCAGCGTCCGTACCATCTGATCCGCACACAGGGATCGACCATGGCCAGCACCGATACGCCGGTGGAAGACTTCACCAACGAAATCGAAGACAGCCGGCACCTGTTTGCCTGGTGCCTGGTCCACTATGGACAGGTGCCCGAGGCGCTGGCACTTGAACAGGCACGCCAACGCTATCCCGACCAGAGCCCCGGCCGCGATTACGAGCACGCGCTGATCTTCCACGACGAGCCCTGGCATTGGGCGATGCTGCAGGTGGAAGGGGAAGGTTATTGGCACCGGCGCCCGGAACTGGCGCAGCCATCGCTGGACTATGAAGCCGAATCGGACGCACTGTGCCTGGCCCGCAGTGAGCGGGTCCCACTGCTGGATGAGGACGAGTACCTTGGCGCGCTCGCGCATGCGCGCCACATGCGTGCATGGACGCTGGTCCATCAGACAGGTCGTTCGCCGGATGAAGCGCGCCAGGAGGCGCTCGGCCACTACGCATATCATCCGCGCCATCATCGCGGTCGATTTCAGGTTCATGATCCGCGTGATGGCTGGCGTCATGTGATGAGCGTATTGCATGGCGACGATTACTGGGCGCGACCAGAGTTGCGGGAACCGCCACAGGCCTATTGGAGCGAGTCCCGCGCCTTTGTTTCGGCGCAGGGAATCCGCTTGCCGGACCCTCCGGGCTGAGGCCTGCTCGGCCGGCGAAGGCGCAGCACCGTCGATCACCGCACTCTGTGCCGAATGACACATGCCCCGCCATTTCTGCTGGCGGGAAGATGGCGGCATCCCGAAGTGGAGTGATCTGATGCCTGGTACGCTCAGTCGTCGCGCCTTCCTGGCCAATGTCGCGGCTGTTCCGGCGGCCACGCTCATGCCCACCGGTGTTGCCACGGCGGCGCAGCCCACCGTCACCACCGGGAACCTGATCGAAGCGGAGCGCAGCGTGATCCGCTCCGCCATGCAAGGCAGCGGCATCGGTGCCGCTGCCGTCTGCCTGGTCGAAGGCGGGCAGGTGCGCTGGCTCGAGGGCTTCGGGTACGCGTCGGGTCACGGTAGTGCAGCAGTAGACGCCAGCACGATGTTCAGCATCCAGTCCACCTCGAAGAATTTCGCGGCGGTGGCGGTGCTGTTGGCCGTGCAGGACGGCATTCTTGATCTGGATGCGCCCATTACCCGCTATCTGCCGTCGTTCACCGTGCGCAGTCGCTTCGAGCATTCCCCGCAGGAGCGCATCACCCTGCGCCTGCTGCTTGCCAACCGCGCGGGATTCACGCACGAGGCGCCGCTGGGCAACAATTACGAACCGGCGTCACCGGGCTTTGATGCGCACGTCCGCAGCATCTCGCAGACATGGCTGCGCTTTCCGGTGGGTACGCGCTATCGCTATTCCAACCTGGGCTTCGACCTTGCCGGTCATGTCCTTGAGCAGGTTGCGGGCATTGGCTATCCGGCATGGCTGCAACGCCGGATCTTCGAGCCGCTGGGAATGCACGACAGTACGGCCGATGCGTCGGTCTACCTGGCAAGCAAGGGTCGGGCACTGGGAACCCAGGAGGGCTATGCGCAGGTGCCGGCAGTGACACCGCTGGTGGTGTCGGGAGGCGTCTGGACCAGTGCCGCCGACATGGCGAAGTATCTTGGCTTCCTGCTCGGTGGCGGCCGATCCGGTGCGCAGCAACTGCTTGAGCCCCGTCTCTGGGACCAGATGCATGGTTTCGGCCTGGGCGGTGACTACGGGCTCGGTGTAATGCGCAGCGAACGCCTCTACGGCAGTACGCCGGTGCGGCTGCTTCACCATCGCGGCGGAGGCTTCGGATTCGGGTGCGTGTTCACCTACTGCAGGCAGGCCAACGCTGGATTTGCCGCGATGTTCAACCGCGCGACGTCCGCGGGGTACGGCATCGGCGAGCGTCTGCTCGATCAATTGCTGTCGGCGCGTTTCGGGCCCCGTCAGCCGCGTGTGCCGCTATCGTCCCTGGCGCCGATCAGGTTGAACCAGGACCAGATGCAGCGGATGGCGGGAGACTGGATAGGGCGCAGCGGCAAGGCGAAGATCGTGGTTGCCGGAAGCGGTGAACTGCAACTGCATCGTGGGGCGCAAGCTGTGGGCAGACGGTTTGCGGCCATCGACGGCGACCAGCTGTTCACCGCGGACACCGATGGAGAGGTTGCGACGTACCGTTACCATGCGGCGACGGAGAGGCTGCCGGCGCACCTGGAATGTACGAACGGCGAGGATGGCCTGGATCAGAACGATCCCATCGATGGGGCCACAGGGCCGCAGGCGTCCCATTGGCGACCCTGGCTGGGGCGCTATCGCATCGACCAATGGGGGAAACCGTCGATGTCCGTTGTGCTGGAGCAGCGACAGGGCTGGCTGTACATCGATGGCATCCGCCTGGTCACTGAAGTGGAGCCAGGCCTGCTGTTCACCAGCGATGGCGAAGCGGTGGATTTCCGCAGCTCCCAGCCGACATGGCGCAACCTGCGTCTGCAGCGCGTCCAGCCCGTGGGCCAGGGATGATGGCGGCATGCCGCCATCATCCGCGCCGCCCACGCCCATCGATGCTGTAGCGCCCCGCCCCGGTGCAGGCCAGCAGCAGGAAGCCACCGGCCAGCCCCAGGTTCTTCAGGAACATGATCTGCTGGGTGGGGTCGCCAACGTTGTGGTGGAAGATGAAGGCGGTGACCAGGCTGAAGCCTGCCAGCACGATCGATACCAGCCGGGTCTGGAAGCCCAGCAGGATGCACAGGCCGCTGCCGATCTCAAAGGCGATGGTAGGCCACAGCAGGATGCCGGGTACCCCCATCGCTTCCATGTAGCCCTGGGTACCGCTGAGGTCGCCGAGCTTGCCGATGCCGGACACCAGGAACAGTGCCATCAGCAGGATGCGCGCAAGCAGGTAGGCGAGCGAATGCGATGAGTTGCTCACGTCGAAGTCCTCGGAGATGGCTGCCGAAGGCGATCGGAGCCCACCGGCAGTGAAGCCCGTGTCTACGTACCGGGCAAGGCGGCTTGACAGCTGGCCGGCCGCAGGACACCTTTCCATCATGATGATCGATATTGAATCGCTCAGCCTTCGGGAGCTGGGCGCCTTGGTGGTTGCCGCTGAACAGCGGAAACAGCTCATTTCCAGCCGCCGTCCGGCCAGCGCGGTGCGGCGGATGTTGAAGGCTGCCGCGGCCGAAGCCGGCTACACCCTCGAAGAACTCTTCGGTGGCGAAGCTTCGGAAACACCTGCGCCCGCCCGCAAACCCACCCGCCGTAAATCCGGCAAAGTCGCGCCCAAGTATCGCGACCCGGAATACAAGCGCCTGACCTGGACCGGTCGCGGGCGCATGCCGCGCTGGCTGGCGTCCAAGGTGTCGATGGGCCATAAGGCCACCGATTTCCTGATTCCTGGCTTGGCCAGGCCGACCGCTGGCAAGACCAGCACCATCGGCAAGCGGACTGTCATCAAGAAGGGATGAGGCTGCAGCACTGCTACCCTGCCCGGGTCTTTCAACCAAGGAGCACCGGATGGCACACGAGGGTGGCATGACGATCACGCCGAAAGTCCTGTACACAGCCGCAGGCGTGGCCGTGCTGGTCAGCCTGTTGGCCTGGGCGGTGGAGTGGAGCGGGATGGCCTATGTCTGCCCATACTGCCGCGTACAACGCACTGTCATCGGTGTGCTGGGCGTGCTGACATTGTTCGCGCGGCCGGGGAGCCTCATCGTGCCCTGGTTGTCGTACACAGCGGGCGGCTTCGCGTTCGTGGTTGCAGCGATGCAGCACTTCAATGGCTGGAAGCGCATTTCCGCCGGTGATTTCAGTTTCAACGCGCAGTGGTACATCGACCCGTGGCTGCTGTCAGGCGGCGCGATGCTGATCCTGGTAGCGCAGCTGATGCTGGTGCAGGCCGCCTGCCGGCGCAGCTTGCGCTGAGTGTTTCCACCCATGGCGTGGAACTACCCGTTCTGGAATACCGCCAACTGCGCAGCAAACGCGCGCTGATAGGCGGGACGCTGCGTCGCCCGTGCCACATAGGCCACCAGCAGCGGGTACTCGTCGAGCAGGCCGCTGCTCTTCAGGCGCAGCAGCACCGAGACCATCATCAGGTCGCCCACGCTGAACCCGCCGTCCAGCCACGCCGCCGCGCCCAACCACGCGGACAGTTGTGAGAGACGCATCCGCACGCGCTCGTCCAGCATCACCAATCGCTGTGCATACCAGGGCTGTTCGCGCTCCAGCACCCAGGCCATCGAGCGCTCGACGATGGGTGGCTCCACCGTATTCAACGCGGCGAACACCCACATGACTGCGCGCATTCGCGCATCCGGACCGACGGGGAGCAGGCCGGCATGCTGTTCGGCCAGGTGCAGGACGATCGCGCCGGATTCGAACAGGACCTGGTCGCCCTCCTGCCAGGTGGGAATCTGTCCGAAGGGATTCCGCGCCAGGTGGGCAGGTTGCTTCATTTCGGCGAAGGTCAGCAGCTGCACGTCATAGGGCACGCCCAGTTCCTCCAGCGCCCAGCGCACGCGCATGTCACGGGCCAGGCCCTGGCCGCGGTCGGGGGAGGTGGCAAAGGCGGTGAGGATGGGGGACATCGCGGCGCTCCTGCAGGCGGGAAGGCCTGTCTCTTCTGTTCCGACGAACGACAGGGCGGGAAATCGACAACGCCAGGCGCGCCCCTCAGCCCGCCCGATGCAGCTTCCGGTACTGATCCGGTGTGCACTGCGCGTGCCGCTTGAACATCTCGGCGAAAGCACTGACGCCGGAGTAGCCAAGCTCCTCGGCGATCCGGCTGATCGGCTTGCGAGTGCACAGTGCGTCGGTGGCGCGAACGAACTTCACGCGTCCACGCCAGTCACCGAGTGACATGCCCAGTTCGCTGCGTGCCAGGCGCTCCAGCTTGCGCACGCTCATATGATGCCGCTGCGCGATCTCGGCGACCGATTCGGCCGCCGAGAGGTGCTTTTCCATATAGGCCATCACCTGCTTCAGTGCTTCGCTGCTGGCGATCGGCAGGAAACTGGGCAGTACGGCGGCATTGACGATCTGGTCGATCACCACGGCGGCCATGCGCCGTTGGGCGGGCGTCCGGGGATCGGTCACGCCCTGTCGCGCCAGCTCGTGCAGCAGTTCGCGCAGCAGCGGGCTGACTTCCAGTGCGCGGCATTGATCGGGCAGCCGGCGCGACAAGGCCGGTGACAGGTAGGCAGAGCGATAGGCCAGCTGCGAGCGGTTGCGCGAATAGTGCGCCATTCCGGGCGGAATCCAGATCGCGTAGTGGGGCGGGGACACCATCCACTCACCGTCGATCTTCATTTCCATCACGCCCTGCGCGACGAAGTTGAACTGGCCCCAAGGATGGCTGTGCGTGCCCCAGTCGGTGGGCTCCATCGCACCCTGCCGGAAGTAGACCGGACCGGGCAGCTGGCGGAAGGTGGGGATGGGCTCCATCGGTTGCCGCAACCCGGGGTCGGAGTGACGCATTTTCAGGATGTCCTTGATATGCGCCAAGCGTACGCTGGCTATTCCCCCACGTACACCCACGCTCTTGAACTACCTCTTCCCAATCCTTGCCTGCCTGCTGTGGGGCGCGAATACCATCGTGACCAAGCTGGCCTCGGGCGCGGTCGGTCCCATCGATATTGGTTTCTTCCGCTGGCTGGTGGCGGCCATTGTCCTGTTGCCCTTCGCGCTGCCGCGGCTGCGCAACAACCTGCAGACCGTGCGTGCCAACCTTGGCCGCTTCCTGCTGCTGGGGTGCCTGGGCGGGGTGATGTACCAGTGCCTTGCGTACTATGCGGCGCACTTCACCTCGGCCACCAACATGGGCGTGATCCAGGCATTGATTCCATTGCTCGCATTGGCGTTGTCACGCGTGTTCATGGGCCATCCGGTGCGCGGTACCTCCATTGCCGGTGCGGTGATTTCCACCGTCGGGGTGGCGGCGGTGGTCTCGCAGGGCGACCTGGCACGATTGGCCGCTCAGGGCGTGAACCGCGGTGATGCGATCATGCTGATCGGTGCGTTGGCCTTTGCCGCCTACAACGTGCTGATGCAGCGCTGGAAGATCCCGCTGACGGTGCTGGAATCGTTGTTCCTGCAGGCCACCGCCGCGTCGCTGATCCTGTTGCCGGCGCAGCTGCTGGTCGGTACCGGGGTGAACAATCTCACCGCGGTCGGCTGCATCGGGTTTGCGGCAGTATGCGCGTCGATCCTGGCCCCACTGACCTGGATGACCGGATTGTCACGGTTGGGCGCAGCGCGTGTCTCCGGCTTCTTCAACCTGGTGCCGATCGTGACCGCCGCACTGGCCGTGCTGCTGCTGGGTGAATCGCTCAGTGGCTGGGTACTGGCAGGGGGCGTGCTGGCGGTATCCGGTGTGGTCTTCGCCGAGTACGCAGCGAAGCGCGCGACGATGGCGAGTGGGGGCGAAGCGTCCTGACGCGGTCGGGCCGGACCCGCGCGGACCTCAGCCGTGGCGTGTCGTCCCGCACAGCGCCTGCTCCACCTCCTGCTCCAGCGCGTCGGCGTCGTAGCCGCGCTTGCCCTGCAGGCTCAGGTACAGCGACAGCGGGTCCACGCGGTCACCGCTACCGGTGAAGGCAGGCGGATACGACCATATCTGCAACGTTCCGCTGCGCGTGCAGTCGGGGCCGGCTGCAGGCAGTGCCCCCAGCTTCCGCCAGGCATCGATGTACAGGGCGCGCGTGATGCCGTGGTCTTTCGACGGCACCGCAAGCATTGCTTCCGTCCCTGCCTGGGGGGCGGATTGAGCATGTCGGGCCAGAACGTCGGCGACCTGTTTCCAGCAGACCTCCACTTCCTTCAGCACGGGGGAGCGCAGGAACGGCTGCGCTCTCGCCCAGACCTCGCCGCGGCTGCCGGCGAGTCTCAGGAAGCGTTCGCGTCCGCCGGTGGAGCGTTCGGCCAGTCCGCGACCGACCAGTTCAGCGGAGAGCCTCGACGCGGTCATCGAGGTGTATCCGGCAGCACGGCTGACCTCACGCGGCGACCACCAGCGTGCCTGGCCGGACAGGAGTACGTGGATGAGCACGGCCTGCGCCGAAGGCAGCAGCGAAATCGCCTTCTTCTCGTGGTCGGGCGCATCGCGGAATTCGACCGCCAGGCTGGGGGCGTACAGCTGGTTGTGCGGTACCACGAAGTCGATATGGTTCTCGACCAGGAACCTGCGCTGGGTGGGGGTGAGGTACGGCGAGACATACAGCACCATGGCCTTTGCCGCTGAGCGCAGCACTTTCACATCCTGGATGACGCGGCTGCTGGATTCGCCCGGGACGCGTGGAACTGCCAGCATCGCCGGCGTTTCACCATAGAGGGTCAGCTCGGCGATGTGATAGCGCGAGGCCATGGTCTGCGGGATGAAGCGTGCCGCAGCCACGGGGCCGACCACCGAGGCCAGGCCGGGCAGGATCCGGCGCAGGTAGCGCTGCGCATCCATGACCAGATCGGTCAAGCCACTGTGTACTGCCGTTGTCATCGCTTGCTTCCCTTGGACCAGCCTCATCCCCGCAGCGGGGAGGGGGTGGTCCATCGCATTCAGTGGTGAATCCGGAGAGGTCGGGCGAGGTGGATGCCACGCGGGCGCTCCTCGCTTGCCTGCTCCATCTGCTGCCGTTGCGCCAGTGTTGCCGCGGATGTTGGAGATTGGGTCGAAGTAGCGTGGAGATTGGGTGGAGGTTGTGTGCGGCGTGGCCGGCGGAACTCCCCTTCCGCCGGCCACGTGCACGGACGCTACGGTCAGAAGCGCTGCGAGTACTTCACGTACACCGTGCGGCCGATGTCGAAGCCGCCGTAGTAGGGGAAGGAACTCTCCGGCTTGGAGAACATGATCGGGCCGCGATGGTCGAACACATTGTTCGAGCCCACTGCCACGGTGCCATCCCAGGGCAGCCTGTAGCTGACCTGGATGTCGTGGAACGCATTCGAGCCGACCCTGCGCACGGCATCCGGTTCGCCGTTGGCGATGCGTTCGGGCGCGGTGCAGGGCCGGTTTGGCATGCAGCCTTCCATCATCCCGGAGTAGTAGCGGACCGTGTACTGGGCCGAGAGGTTGCCCAGCTGCCAGTTGACGCCGAGATTGGACCGCAGGCGGAACACCCCAGGGCGTCCAATACGACCGTCCATGATGGTGTCACCGGCCGAGTTCTGCTTCTCCTCGTCGTACTTGGAGACGTAGCTGTTCTGCAGGTCAAGGGTGAAGCGACCGAACGCGTACTCCGGCAGGCGGTAACGGATGCCCAGGTCCCAGCCCTCGGTCTTCATCGCGCCGAGGTTGGTCAGGCCGTAGAACATGCTGGTGATGTGGCCATCAGCGGCACGCTTGACGCTGCCGCAGCGCGAGGCATTGCCCAGCACGTAGCAGTCACGGAGGATGCGATCGACGTTGTCCTCGATGATCATGTTGGTGATCTTGTAGCTGTACCAGTCCAGGTTGATGTCCAGACCGTTGACCCAGCGCGGGCTCCAGACCACACCGACGGTCTTGCTCTTGGACTCTTCCGGGCGCAGGTTCGGGTTCGAGCCCGTGGTGAACTCGTTCGGGGTGGCGCACGGGTAGCTGGTGCAGGGCTTCAGGCCCTGGGCCAGCTGCTCGTAGCCACGCGGAACACCGGCGGCGTTGCAGGCCGCGTTGCCGTTGACGCTGTTGGTGGCGCCGATGCCGCAGGGGTCCACGTAGGTTTCGAAGCTGGTGCCCAGGCCGCCATACAGGTCGGAGATGCTGGGAGCACGGAAGCCCTCGGCGAAGGTGCCGCGCACCATCAGCTCCTCGACCGGGCGCCAGGCGAAGCTGGCCTTGGTGTTGGTGGTGCTGCCGAAGTTGCTGTAGTCGGAATAGCGCGCCGCAACGTTGACGGTCAGCTCCTTGGCGAACGGAAGGTCACGCAGCACCGGCACATTCACTTCGGCGAAGACTTCATTGAGGCTGTAACCGCCTGCAGTGGTCTGTGCCCCCAGTGCAGTGCTCTGGCGCGACTGGGCAAAGGCGTCGGGAACGTAGCGACCTTCTTCCTTGCGGTACTGGTAGCCCATCGCCACCGAGAGCTCGCCCGCCGGCAGTTCCAGCACCGGGCCGGAGATGTTGGCGAAGTAGCTTCGGGTCTTGGTGATGCCGGTATCGGTGAACGTGGGGAACAGGAAGCGCTGCAGTTCCGGGTCGGCAAGCGAGCCGGCGCCAGCAACGCCGTACGGCAGCAGCGGATTCCAGGCCAGGCAGCCGGCGATCGGTGCACCTGCGCTGCCACAGCGTGCTACACCGTTGCCATCAACAAAGGACTGTCCCAGCGCTTGGCGCGAGGCGATCAGGCTCATGTCACCACGGCCGGTCTTGGTCACCTCGTTGCGGTTGAACAGCGCGCCCACCTCCCAGTCGAACGTTTTGCTGGCCAGTTCGAAGTAGCCCGACAGCGTCGGTGCCACGCGCAGCGACTTCAGCTTGCTTTCGGTCGTGCGCGGAAGCTCCCACAGGCGGCGGTTGAAGGCGATGTCATGGCCGACCGGGTTGAACGCACTGTTGCCGGCCAGAGGCGTCCCGAACTTGGTCGATTCGTAGGGGTAGCCGGCAATCTGCTGGTCCGAGATGCGCTCGTTGTAGCCGATATCGGTGGTGAAGGTGATCTGGTCACTCAGTGCATAGTCGGAGCTGAGGAACAGCGACCGGCGCTCGATGCCGGTCTGCACATGCATCTGCTCGTTGCCGTTGGAATACTCGGCCGGCGTGATCGGATGGTAATCGTTCGGGTTCTTCGGGTCGCCACCACGATTGAGTGTCTTGAACACGGAATTTCCGGTGGCACAGTCGTAAAGCGCCGGGTCACACCAGGAGCCGTTCTGGCTGAGGTCGCTCCAGCCCGCGCGCGGATAACCCGGCCCCGAACCACCATGCTTGGAGAACCAGCGGTCGCGGGCGAACACCGGGTCGGCCTTCTGGTATTCCAGGGCCAAGGTGTAGCCACCTCGCTCGCCGCGCGCGCCGGTAACGAGCGAGAACGTGCTGTCCTTGCCGTCGCCCTGGCTGAACTGGCCATGCTGCGCCGAAAGCTCCAGCCCCTCGACGCTCTTGCGGGTAATGATGTTGATGACACCGGCGATGGCGTCGGATCCGTAGAGCACCGAGGCGCCATCCTTGAGCACGTCGATGCGCTCGACCGCGCTCATCGGAATCTGGCTCAGGTCCTGCAGGCCGCTGGTGCTGGCGCCCAGGCGCTTGCCGTTCACCAGCACCAGGGTGCGGGTGGCGCCGAGGTTGCGGATGTTTGCGTAGCTGCCGCCGACGTCTTCGCCGGACGACAGCGTGCGCGAACGTGAGAGCGCTGGTGCGCCGGCCGACGTGAGGTTCTGCAGGACGTCGGCGATGGTGGTGAAGCCCTGCTGCTCGATCATCTTGCGCGAGATGGCAAGCACCGGCTGCTGGGTTTCCACATCCACGCTGCGTATCGCCGATCCCGTCACCTGGATGCGGTCCAGGTTCTTCGGAGACTTCGCAGCATCGTCCTGTGCATTGGCAGCCGGCGAGAAAACGGCAGCCAACACGGCGCCGATCCCTGCCGAAAGCAGAGTGTATTTGTAGTGCATTGTTTCTCTCTCCAAATCCGTTGTGTGGTCGCAATGCGCGCGGCGCTACGACCGGTCTGCATTCCGTTACCCGGAATCGAGAGGAACCTAACATCCCGCTCACATTTGAACTGCGTTATGGACGCGTTATCTTCGCGCGCCCTTGGCCGCTGTCCTGCACGGGGAGTGCACGTCGCGTCGACGTTGTGCAATGTCGTTTCGCTTCAGTCTGGCAGCTCCTTTCCCGGCATACACAGGAGGCCGCCGATGAATACGCCTGGCAAGCCGAAACCCAGCTGGAAGCAATGGCATGTGCTGCTGGTGATTCTGGCAATTGCGCTGCTGATCAGTGTGATCATCGTCATCGCGCCATGGTAAGGCAGGCATCGCATGCTTGTTTTCCGTGAACATTCAATGATGCCGGCAATGAATAAGTCAGCACGTGTTCCGCATGGTGATGTGTACATCAATTCGTACTCACCCGGCCGGCACACGAGGACGATGATAGTGAGGTCGAAGGCAGTGCCGGCGCGCTGCCATTCTCCACTGACTTTCGAGCACACAGGAGCGACGCCATGAGCACCCAGTCCACCATCGAACATCGCCTCAACGACCTGATCGAGATCGCCCGTGATGGCAAGTCCTTCTATGAGGAAGCCGCAACGAAGGTAAAGGATGCCGAACTGTCGGCACTGTTCACCCGTATCGCCGGGGTGAAGGCGCGGATCGTCGCGGCGCTCAGCGGTTCAGTTGCCGCCAGCGGCGGCAAGCCGGCCGAGCACGGCACCATGGTCGGTTCGATGCAGCAGTTCTACGGCAAGGTGCGCGCCGCGTTTGGTGATACCAACTACGGCTACGTGGCCGAACTGGAAGAATCCGAAGACCGCCTGCTGGGCGCGTTCAAGGATGTGCTGCAGGACAACGATCTGCCGCCCGCGGTGCGCCAGGAAGTGACCCAGCTGCTGCCGGATGTGCAGGAGTGCCACAACGTCATGCGGGCACGCAAGCACGCCATGAAGGCTGCCTGACGTCCCGCGCCGGGCGGCCGATCGCGGCCGTCGAGCCCCGGAGGCGCGTCATGGCCCGGGAACCTTCGCAGCCCGGCAGGGCTGCGAAGGACCGGGCGTCCGGCCCCGTTTCCATGGTTATACTTGGCCGAGTCCAGGGAACAGGCGCGGCATGACGAAGGGGGCTTCGTCCAGCATCAACGTCAATCGCCAACCGGATGCAGTCGCGTCCGGCTTTGTGCGTGTGCGCGGTTTGCTGTGATGTGCGCTTCGCCGGTCTTTCCGTTGCCTGATCCTGGTTGTCCCATCGCCATCCATTGCGAACAGGCCCACTGACGATGCGTCGAGTCAATGCACTTTCCGCGATGATGTTGCTGGGCACGGTTGTGGGAAGTGCGGGGGCGCAGTCCTACAGCAAGACCAACGTCATCACCTATCACGATGATCTGTCGAAGTGCGTGCTTGGCCAGGTCCGGACGTCGGTCAACCAGGACACGGGCCGGACCGAGTCCCAGGTGGATTATGACCCGGCCACCGCGAAGCCCCAGCGGATCCATGCCTTCGGCCAGCTCCAGCAGACCATTCACTACAACAGCGACGGTACCGTTCGCGCCGTGGTGGACGGGCGTGGCAATACGGTGAGCCTGTCCGGCTGGAAGCGCGGCATCCCCGGGAACATCCAGTATGCGGATGGTTCGACCCAGTCTGCCGGCGTGGATGACAATGGCTGGATACGCTGGATCACCGATGGCCGGGGCAACACCACGCGTTACGACTACGACGCGATGGGGCGCATGTCGCTGGTCGACTACCCCGACGGCGATACGGTGGACTGGGCGTCCACCACGACACAGTTTGCCCAGGTGGGCGGCGCCGAGTACGGCATTCCTGCCGGTCACTGGCGGCAGACGGTCAGCACCGGCAATGCGCGCAAGGTCACCTACTACGATGCGCTGTGGCGCCCATTGCTGGTGCGCGAGTACGACGCGGGCAATGAAGCCGGCACGCAGCGGGCCTCGGTGACCGCCTATGACACGGAGGGGCGGGTCACCTTCCAGTCCTATCCTGTCGCGGGGGTCGGTACGGTCCAGGACGCCGGAACTGGCGTCCGTACGACGTACGACGCACTTGGGCGGGTGGTCCAGGTCAGCCAGGATTCCGAGATTGGCGCGCTGGTCAGCACAACCGAGTACCTGCCGGGGCGGCGCGTGCGCACGACCAATGCCAGGGGTATCCCGACCGTCGTGACCTACACCGGTGCAGATGCCGCGAAGCTTGACTGGCCGGTACGTATCGAACTGGCAGAGGGAGCCGTGCTGGATATCCCGCGGGACGTCTTCGGCAAGCCGACGTCGATCACCCGCAGGGCCAGCAATGGCTCGGTGACGTCGACCCGGCGCTATGTCTACGATGCGGCGCAGCGGTTGTGCAAGACGATCGAACCGGAAACCGGCGCCACCGTAATTGACTACGACGCCGCATCGAACCCGGTTGGAAGCGCGCAGGGGTTGGACCTGTCCGATGCAGGCAACTGCAACCAGGACATTGCCGCGGCGAGCGGGCGCCGGGTGGTGCGTTCCTATGACGCACGCAACCGGCTCGCATCACTGCAGTTCCCCGACGGCAATGGCAACCAGCGCTGGAGCTACTGGCCCGATGGCCTGGTCAAGCAGGTCACCACGTTGAACGCCGGGGTGGAGACGCACAACAGCTATGCGTACAACCGTCGCGGGCTGCTCATCGGTGAGGTGCAGAGCCCCACCGATGGCGAAGCGCTGGCGATGGGGTATGCCTACGACGCACTGGGCAACCTGTCCGCGCATCGCTATCCCTCCGGCAACGTGGTCGCGTATGCGCCCAACGCACTGGGACAGGCCGGGCAGGCGGGCTCCTACGTCGCTGGCGTGGTCTATTACCCCAACGGGGCGATTCGTCAGTTCACCTATGGCAACGGTATTGTCCACACGATGGTGCAGAACGCGCGCCAGTTGCCGGATGAAAGCCAGGACACGCTTGGCGCAACCCGGATCCTCAGCGACGGCTACGACTACGATGCGGTCGGCAATGTGATGGCAATCACTGACGGTGCCACGGGCCGCAACCAGCGTGGCAACCGCAATCTGGGCTATGACGCGCTGGATCGGCTCGTTTCGGCTTCCTCGCCCATGTTCGGCTCGGCGAGCTACAGCTATGACGCGTTGGACAACCTCACGCGGGTGACGATTCTCGGCCGTGACCATCACTACTGCTATGACAACGCCTGGCGCTTGACCAACGTGAAGGTCAACGGGTGCGGAGGGTCAACCGTGGTCGGCCTGGCCTACGATGCGCAGGGCAATCTGCGGGCGAAGAACGGGCAGCCGTTCGCCTTCGACTTCGGCAACCGGCTGCGTGCGGCGGCAGGTTCCGAGAGCTACCGTTACGACGCTGACGGTCGCCGCACACAGACAGATTCATCGTTCGGACGGATCACCTCGATGTACGACCACGCCGGCGTCCTCCGCTACCAGGCGAGCGAGCGCGAGGACAAACGGACCGATTACATCACGCTGGGCGGAAGCCTGGTCGCCAAGGCAGCGGTGCCGATGCGGCGTTCGCCGGCCGCGAAGGACTTCGTTGGGTGGTCGCCTGTGGCCTCTGCCGTCCGCTACGTCGTCGAGGAAAGCGTGGACGGGGTGACCTGGACCACGGTCTACGAAGGCAACGCCGCGAACTGGACGTCGGCCGCACGCCCTGCCACCAGCTATGCGTATCGCGTGCTTGCCTGTGGCGCCACGGGGAGCTGCACGCCGGTGTCCGATGTCTCACATGTCCAGCGTCCGCAGGGTGACATCGTGCCCCTGCTGTACCAGCTGCTGCTGGGCTGAGCGTAGCGGGCTGCACCGGCGGCGGTGCACCGTCAACCGGTTATTCATGACAGGGGAAGGAAGAACATGGCTGGAGTACGTGCTGTATCGCGCCCGCGTGGCGCCATCGGCGGCAAGGTCCTGCTGGCGGTGGTGGCAGTGCTGGGAACTGGCCTGGCCTCAACGGCAAATGCTGAGCCTTACAATCTGGAAGGCCATCGGATCGTATCCGTCGCAACTGGCTGGGGCGGGGAAGGGTTCTACCTGGTGACGCAAGGTGTGCTTCCAGCGGGCTCGGATTGTGGGGGTGGCAATCGCTTCATTCTCCTCAATGATCATCCGATGCAGAGGGAGATGGTCTCGATGCTGCTCATCGCCTGGCAGAACAAGCTGCGTGTCGGATTGCGTGTCGACGGCTGCACCTCCGGAGTAATGCAGCTGAGGGCCGTGACGATGCCTGAGGCCTGATGTCTGAATCCACAGGGGAACTACATGATGATGAGTGACGCGACGCCGGACTTCCGCAGGAGGTTGGGAGCGGGGTTGGCCTTGACGTTGGCCTTGTGCCTGTCTGCACCACTGAAGGCGGAGCCAACCAGCGATCAGATGACGATTCTGTCGCTGCGGCCGTACATGGACGGCCCGGCGGGAATTGTGTACGTGCATGTTTCGAGTACGGCCTTCTGCAATACCGATACCTTTGCAATCGACATGTCCCGGCCGGGTGCCAAGGAAGCGTACGCGGCGGCGTTGGCAGCGCTGACATCGGGGAAGAATGTCCGGCTCGAGGCGTTCAACTCCACCGGGTGCAATGGCTGGGCGACCCGGCTCCAGTCGATCTTCATCCACGCGTAACGCTCCACGGATGGATCCAGGACGCGATGATGCTGGGGTATCGCGCATGGCCCTGGGGCGTGGATAAAAAGGGGGCGGCCTTGAGGCCGCCCCAAACCGTCAGGAGAACACGCGTCTAGAAACGAACCGACCAGCGCGCGTTGGCGCTGTGGTCGCGGCTTTCACTGCCGTACTGGCCGCTGTAACCCAGCTCCAGCTGCTGGCGCGGGGTCAGCCACGCCGACAGCCCCAGCTCGGCCACCACGGCGCTGTCGGCAATCGGGGCGCCTTCGACCGCGAAGGTGGTGCTGCTGTTGGCGAATGCGAGGTCGGCCAGCTGGCTGCGGTCACCCGAGGCACGGCGATAGCCCACGCCACCACGCAGGTGCAGCCAGCTGTCCTGCTGGAACGATGCCTTCAGGCCCTTGTCGAAGCGCAGGCCCGCGGTGGCGATCGTGGTGCCGGTGTCATCCACCTTGCCGTGCAGGGCGGCTGCACCACCGCGCTCGTTGATCGGCTTGAGGTCCACCTCTACGCGCGCGACCTGCAGGTAGGGTTCCAGCCCGGCCTCTGGGCCACCAAAGCGGTAGCCGGCTTCGATGAAGGCCTGGCGGGTATGCGCGTTGTAGCGGGCGCTCAGGCTGTCGCTGAACCCTGCGAAGTCGACATCGCGGGTGCTCTTCACCTTGTGCTTGCTCCAGGCGACGCCGCCACGCAGGCCGAGGCCGCCCCAGTTGTGACTGGCATATGCACCGAAGTGGGTGTTGTCGATCTTCGACTTGGCACGAAGCGCCTGCTGCTTGACGTCGGTGCGGCCGGTGCCAGCCAGCACGCCGACCTGCCAGCCAGAGAACTCGTGGTCGATACCGGCCAGCAGGCCGTTGCTGTTGGCTTCGGTGCGGGCGGTATTGCTGTTGCCGTCCAGCCTGCTGTTGCCGCCCAGAGCTTGCACCCAGGCGCCGGTGGCGTCGCCCGCATCGGCGCTTGGCGCGACTGCACCTGCACGGCGGGACAGCGCGGCATCGCGAACGTAGCGGCTGCCTTCCACCAGTGCGAGCGGCGTGGCTGCGTGCAGTTCGCCGCTGAGGCCGTCGAGCACGCCGCCGACCTGCTGCGGGAACAGCTGGGTCAGCGGTTTGGGCAGGCCCTGGTTGATTGCCAGCAGGTCCGCCGCGGCGGCCACCGCGCGCTGGTTCGGGGTGGCGGCGGCGCTGGCCAGCGAGGCACCACGTGCCACGTCGATGCGGGTGCCATTGGTGCCGTAGGCGAGGCTGAACTGCAGGAACGGCGAGAACGCGCTGAAGTCGGTTTTCGCGAACTGGCCGTTGATGCCACCGTCGGCGCGGATGAAGTTGAACTGCTCGCCGAGATAGTAGATGCCTGGTTCCGGCAACGCGACCAGCGTGCCGCCGAGGGTGGCGGTACCGGTCACGTGCAACTGGTCGCTGCGCCCGCCAGGCGCGAGTTCGGCGGCGTAGACGCCGGTCGGGCCCTGCACGTAGTCGCCGTTGATGGTCAGCGTGCCGATCGAATTGCCGGGCGCGATGGTGCCGTCCACTCGGGTGCTGCCCAACGTGCCGATACCCTTCAGCAGGCCGTTGCTGCCGACCGTGGTGGTGCCGCCGGTCTGCATGCCATTGAAGGACACCACGCCGCCATTGACGGTCAGGTTCCCGTCCTTCAGAACGCCGCTGGCGCTGACCGTGCTGACGCCACCGGTGGTGGTGAGTGCGGTGGAGACCAGGCTGCCGTTGAGCAGGAACCGGCCGCCTTGCACATCGACCGCCGAGGTGAGGGTGTTGCTGCCGTTCAACTCCAGCGTGCCCTCGCGCAGCACCGCGCCGTTGAAGCTGTTGTCGCCGCTCAGGCGCAGCCAACCGATGCCGGATTTGGTCAGCGTGCCGGGGCCGCCGATGTCATTGGTCCAGTCGTCCCAGGCATCGCCTTCCCACACCTTCAGGCCGCCGGCCCTCTGGTTCATCACCACGTTGGTATCCACGCGCAGCGAGCCATAGCCCTCGATGGCCCTGCGCAGGTCAACCATGCCCCAGCCGTAGATCGGGTCGACGCCTGCCGCACCGAGATCGCGCGCGGTGGTCAGCAGGACGTCGCGCACCTGGGCGTTGTCCAGGTAGGGGAAGCGCTCCATCAACAGGCCGAGTGCGCCGGTGATATGGGGGGCGGCCATGGACGTGCCGGTCTTCAGGCCGTAGTCGTACGTGGGATTCTGGCTGTCGATGAGAAGACGGACGTAGTCTGCGGTCTTCTCCAGCCGTCCCTGGATGTCACCGGAAACGATGGTGCTGAGGATTGCCGTGCCGGGTGCGGAAATGCACCAGTTGGCGGCAGCGCCGCAGATGCTCGAGCCTGCGTTGATCACGTAGTCGGTTTCACCATTGGCTGTATTGGGCTGGCGAACGTTGGCGACGGCCAGCCAGTAGGGCTCGATCTCCGGCTTCCAGCGCGGCAGGGCCGCGGTGATACCGGCGACGGCGCCGCTGCCATTGCCGGCCGACCAGACCTGGATCAACTGCGAAGCGGGGGCGTTCGCACTGTCCTTGTAGATGCTTCCGTATACGTCGTAGCCGGCACCGATGCGTGCGTACTGGGCATCCAGTGCGGCCACGGTCATGTTCCGGGTGGAGATGCCCCAGCTGTGATTGATGGCACGCACGCCTTGTGCCTGCAGCTGCGCGTACATGTCCAGCCTTGCGGCACCATCGGGATCCGTCCGTTCCACGGCTTCAGGCAGGTAGCCTCCGCTCGCCTGGCGCCTCCATTCGTAGTAAGTGTCACCAAATACACGGGCGGTCGTCAGATCGGCACCGAAGGCGACGCCGTGCATCCCCGTGCCATTGCGGTTGGCGCCAATGGTTCCGAGGACATGCGTGCCGTGATCGGCATAGCGGAAACCCCATTCACGGCCTGCGGCAATGATGTTGGCCTGCAGGGAAGCAGGCACGCCCGCGCCGAGCGTGTAGTAGTTGATACCCGGTTGATCACCCTGTGTCTGGCTGCACGCGCCGGTACCGCCGACGGTTCCCGGTGACGCACAGTTCGGGCCGATGGTGATGCTGGAAGTGTTGCGGCCGGCGAATTCGGGGTGAGCCAGTGCCGAGCCGGTGTCGAACAGCGCCAGGCGCACGCCCTTGCCGGTCAGGCCGCGGGCATACGCGTGGTCCGCCCCCATCGCACCCAGGCCCCAGTCGGCGTTGAACTCATCGCTGCGCCAGCTGGCGGCATCGCCCGGATTGCCGAGCAGGGCGGTAGCGGTTGCCGCGGGCGTGGCGGCCGTCGATGCTGCAGGCGCGTTGACGGCGGGCTGTGCCCACGCCGCCTGCAGCTGGCGCTGTTGCTGCCATGCGTCGAGCGCCTCGCCGGCCATGGCGGGCGCGGCAGCGGCAAGCAACAGAGAGCTGGACACGGCCAGCGCGAGGCGGCTGTGCAGCGGGGAGCGGGAGTGGGACGAACGGCCATGCAGCGGGTGATTCATCGGGCAACTTCCTTGGTGGACGGGCAACAAGGCCGTTAACGCCAATCCGTGGCCACATCCCCCATGCATGTGAAAGCAGAATTGTGAACAGGTTAAGTGTGCGTGACAGTGGGCTTCACTTCGTCTCCCCGTGTCCTCGCTAACGTGGGCCGGCCTGGGCTCACCAGGCTTATCAAGGAGTGATGGCGATGCGTGTTGTCAGGAAGGTGATCGCAGTGGCGGTATTCGCGTTGGCGTGTACCGGTTCGGTGGCGGTGGCTGGGCCGGTCGAGCCCTGCGACCAGCCGTGCTGGCGGGCTTATCAGATGTGCCTGGCCAGTGGCACCGATGCCGGTGAATGCCAGCAGGCGTACAACACCTGCGTGGTCGATCTGTGCATGGGCGTGTGAGTCGCGCCCTTTGAGCCGTACGCGGAGCCCCGTCATCGACGGGGCTCTTCTGTTCCAGCGATCGCCTCAGATGGCGATGCGGGCATCTGGCCCGAGCCCGCTTGCGGGCCATGCACGCAGCGGCGAGGATGGGAAATCGCACCGGAGCCGCTGCACATGGCCGTCAAACGCATTGTCGCCAACATCGCCACGCCCGACCCGGCGCGTGCCGCAGCGTTCTATGGCGGGCTGCTGGGCATGCCGGTGGTGATGGATCATGGTTGGATCGTCACCCATGGCGGGCAGGGCAGTGCGCTGGCGCAGGTGAGCTTTGCCAGCGAAGGGGGTTCCGGCACCGCAGTGCCCGATCTGTCGATCGAAGTGGACGACCTGCAGCAGGTGCTGGAGCGCATGCACGCGGCCGGCATCCCGCTGGAGTATGGCCCGGCCGACGAGCCTTGGGGAGTGCGTCGTTTCTTCGTCCGCGACCCGTTCGGGCGGCTGTTGAACATTCTCGCCCACACCTGAGCGGGAAGCGTTCCTTCAGCGGCGTCTGCCGCTGCGCGTTGGCGCTGCCGGAACGCCGACCATGCGCAGGCAATCCGCTTCCACAGCGGCGATGAAGGCATCGGCATCCTGTGCGGGTGTGGCGATCAGGTCGTCGGTGGCCCCGTGCACGCCGGCATAGATCAACGAGGCGGTGACCTGTGGAGCAGGCAGCTGCCACAGTCCGGCTGCGTTGCCCGCTTCGAGGATGCCCAGCAGCTGCTGCTGGATCGCATTGCGCTCGGCATTGCCCCGCTGGTGGTGGTGATGGTTGGCGTACACCACGTCATGCAACGCATGGGTGCGCGCGTAGATCTCGATGTTGGCGCGGATCCAGGCGCGCAGGCGCGCTGCGCCATCACCGGCAGGGTGCTGCTGCACTGCCTGCTCGACCTCGTCCATGAACTGCCGCGTGTAGCGCTGCGCCAGCGCCTGCAGGATCTCGGTGCGGGAGGCGAAATAGGTATAGAAAGTGCCCTTGGCCACGTCGGCCGCGGCGACGATGTCGCTGATGGTGGTGGCGTCCACACCCTGCGAAAGGAACAACGCCTGCGCGGCGTCCATCAGTTCCTCCTGGCGGGTTTCGGCGGGCTTGGTGCGAGGCCTGGCGACAGCTGGGGTCTGCATGGTGGGCGGTATCCGGGTGTGACGGACGCCATTCTAGCTGCCCCTGCGCACTGACTGACCGCCAGTCATTGACCGACGGTCAGTCAGTCGATAGGATGCGCGCACATCCTCCCCCCGGATCCACGCATGAGACGCCTCCAACGGCCCGCCCTGGTGCTGGCGGCCTACCTCGGTACATTCCTCGCTTCGCTGGACATCAGCATCGTCAACGTGGCCCTGCCAACCCTGCAGCAGGCGCTGCAGACCGACATGGCGGGCCTGCAATGGGTGATCAACGCCTATGCGATCGCACTGTCGGCGCTGATGCTGTCGGCCGGTCCGTTGGGGGATCGCTACGGTCATCGGCGGATGTGGCTGCTGAGCGTCGCCACCTTTACCATGGGCTCGCTGCTGTGCGCCTGCGCCAAGGACCTTTCGACCCTGGTTGCCGGGCGCGCGGTGCAGGGCGTGGCAGGTGCGCTGTTGATTCCCAGTGCGATGCCGATCCTGAGTCACGCATTTCCCGATCCGGGCCAGCGTGCACGCGTGATCGGTGGCTGGTCCGCCTTCAGCGCGCTGGGCCTGGTGCTTGGCCCGTTGCTCGGCGGTGCGCTGGTGCAGCGGGCCGGCTGGCCCAGCATCTTCCTGATCAACCTGCCTTTGGGGCTGCTGGCGTTTGTGCTTGGCGCCTGGGGCATCGCCGAGCGACGGCACCCGCAGCACGCCGCGCTGGATCCGGCCGGGCAGCTGCTCAGTATCGGCGCGCTGGGCGCACTGTGCTATGGCCTGATCGCGATCGGCGAGCAGGGCCTGCTGGCCCCGGTGACGCTTCTGGCGCTGGGCGCCGCAACTGCGGGGCTGATCCTGTTCGGCATCGTCGAGCGGCGGGTGGCACGCCCACTGCTGCCGCTGGACCTGTTCGCCGACGGTCGCTTCCGCATGCTCAACCTGTCCTCGTTCGTGCTGGGCTTCACCGCCTATGCGAGCCTGTTCTTCCTGTCGCTGTTCTTCCAGCAGGCACAGGGGCACAGCGCCGCGCTGGCAGGCTCGCAGCTGGCTCCCCAGTTCCTGTTGATGGGTGTTGTCTCGCTGTTGTTCGGGCGCCTGGTTGCCCGCCTCGGGCTGCATGCCGCGCTGGTGCTGGGCTACGTCCTGGCCGGTTTGGCGCTGTGCGCAATGGCCACGTTCGAACAGGCTACTTCGCGCGCTCATGCCACTGCCGTGCTGATGCTGCTTGGCATTGGAATGGGGCTGGCGGTGCCGGCGACCGGCATGGCGATCATGGCCAACGCACCGGCCGAACGCGCAGGTATCGCGTCAGCCACGATGAACGCGCTGCGCCAGGCAGGCATGAGCCTGGGCATCGCGCTGATGGGCAGCTTGATGGGCCAGCGTGCCGTACAGCAGTTCGCCGCCTGCGCACAGGCCGCAGGGCAGCAGCGGCTTGTTGCGCAGGCGCGTGAACTGATCCTGCACCCGGGCTCGATGCACGCCACGCCGCAGGTGCTGACCTGGTACCGCAGTGCGATGGCCAGCGGGTTCGGTTGGGCGATGGCGGTGGCAGGTGCGCTGGCCCTGCTTGCGGCGCTTGGGCTGCATCGGCAGCGTGCATCGGCTTGACGCGCAGCATTCAGCCCTGCTGGCGTTGCGGGTCCTCTGCCGTGCGTTCGATCGCCTGAGGCTGTTGTTGCTGCTGGCGCGCGTTGGCGTGGCGTGCGTGTCCACCTTCGCGTCCGATCGTGGCCATGTGCTGGCGGTCGCGGCTGATCGCTTCGCCGCCCTTGCGGCCTGCGACACGTGCTTCGGCCGGACTGAATTCGTGCGCATTGCCGGAGGCATGTGCCGCGCGCCCGCCCTTGGCGGCGATCGCGCGCTGTTTGTCCTGGTCCATCGAGGCGAAGCCCCGGTTGGAGCTGCGCGGGTTCTGCTCAGTCATGTGAAATCTCCTGCAGTGTGGACGCCGCCTTCGTGGACGACGGCGTCCATGCTTGGCCATCGCACGCTAAGTCCAGGTCGCCATCTTCGCCCCGGTTTTCACGCGCCCTGCGCACCGGGATGATCACGCAGCCGGCCCGGCGGCCGCATTCGTCGCGTATTCACTGCCGGCCCTCGGATGTGCGGCAACGCCGGCGGCCGCAGTGGCGGTGCCGCACATATGTTCGATGATCCTGTGCTGCTGCCCGATGGCTATCAGATAAACGTTCCGGACCGGCAACCGATCAAACTGCGCACCGGTGGCAACGGCGAACGGACCGGTGTCGCGCCCCACGCGGCAGGCGGCGACGATCCGCTCTCCATCGCGCGCCAACTGCTGGCTCCGCCGAAGTCGTCAAGATGAACGTACAGTTGCGCGGTCGTCCTATCGCAGATGTGCCGTTGCATGCCTAGAATCGAAGCATCCCGGTAGTTCCCGGGCGCTTCGAGTGAATGGACTCAATGAAGATTCTGTTGACCGGCAGTTCCGGGCGGATCGGGCGCGCGATCTTCGGCGCGCTGGCGGCTGCCCATGAAGTGGTGGGTCTGGACCGCAGTCCGTTTGCCACCACGCGCATCATTGCCGATGTCACCGATCATCAAGCCGTCGTGCGCGCGGTGCAGGGCGTCGACGCGGTCATCCATACCGCGGCCCTGCATGCGCCACACGTCGGCCTGGTACCGGACGCGGTGTTCCAGCAGATCAACGTGGACGCGACTGCGCACCTGCTGCAGGCGGCGCGCGAGGCAGGCGCGCGGCGGTTCGTGTTGACCAGTACCACCGCGCTGTACGGCCACGCGGTGGTGGCAGGGGGATGCCGCTGGATCGATGAGGATACCGAGCCGCTGCCGCGAACGATCTACCACCGCAGCAAGCTGCAGGCCGAGGCCCTGGCTGAAGCTGCCGCCGCACCGGACTTCGGGGTGCGCGTGCTGCGGATGGGGCGCTGCTTCCCGGAACCGCCGGAACGGATGGCGATGTTCCGGTTGCATCGTGGGATCGACGCCCGTGACGTGGCCAGTGCCCATGCCGCGCTGCTGCTGGATGAGGGGCCGGCCTTCGCCCGCTACATCGCCTGCGCCGCAACCCCGTTCCGGCGCGAGGATTGCCTGGAACTGGCCACCCAGCCGCGCAACGTACTGGCCCGGCGCGTACCGCAGCTGCTGGCCGAGTTCGAGCGCCGCGGCTGGCCATTGCCGCTGAGCGTCGACCGCGTCTACGACAGCGCCCGCATCCGCAGGGAGCTGGGGTGGCAGCCGCGTTTCGGGCCGGACGCCGTGCTGCAGCAGTACGCCGCAGGCAGCATCGAGGTGTTGCCACGCGCGGAGTGGATCAAGGATCGGGTGGCCGAATAGGGGACGCGGGGACGGATCCCTGTCCCGTCCCTGAGTGGATTCAGGAATGTGTAGGCCGGCCGCCTCAACCTCGTTGGCAGGCGGCCGCTAACCCGGTGCGCTTCCTGCGCCGGGCGGGTCCCGGCGGCCGGTGGCCTGCGCGACGGATCGCGCGCCCGCGCGGTGCCCTCCCGGTGCCGGTCGTCCTGAACTGCCTTGCGGACCCCTCCATGCCTTCTTCCCGTTCCGCCGCTGCCCGCCGTCCGGGCAGCATCGCCCACAAGCTGATGCTGGGCACCGCTGTCATCGCGCTGCTGTGCTTCGGCCTGACGGCGTTCCTGATCTATCGCCAGGCCAGTGCCAGCCTGATCGATGCCTCGCGCCAGACCATGACCAGCGAGGCCAACGCCGAAGCGCGCCAGGTCGCCGCCGACCTGGGCACGGCGTTCGCCAGCAACGATGCCATGGTCGAAGCCGTGCTCGCCCAGCGTGCGCGGGGTGACGTGCCTGATCGCGCCAGCCTGGCGGCCGTGCTCGGTGAGCAGCTGCGTACCCACCCGGAATGGCTGGGCAAGAGCACCATGTGGGAGGCCGACGCCTTCGATGGCAAGGATGCCGAGTTCGCCAATACCGAGATGCATGATGCCAGCGGCCGCTACATGAGCTACTGGGCCTGGCATGACGGCAAGCCGCAGCAGTCGACCATGACCGACTACACCGAAGCCGCCGACGGTTCGGCCGACTGGTACGTGGTGCCCAGCCGCGACAAGCTGCCCAAGGTCAGTGAACCCTATGCCTACGACATCGCCGGCCAGCAGGTGCTGATGAGCACGCTGAGCTCGCCGATCGTCGAGAACGGTACCTTCCTCGGCGTGTTCACCGTCGACTTCTCGCTGGCGGCGCTGCAGAAGCACCTGGCGACGCTGACGCCGATGGGCGCAGGCCGCGTCGAGCTGCTTTCGCCCAACGGCGTGGTGCTCGCCTCGGCGAATGCCGCCGAGATCGGCAAGCCGCGCACCGACGCATTGACCCGCAGCATGCTGGCCGACATCGCCGCCGACCGCCGGTTCGAAGCCTTCACGCCCGATGCAGCCGGCAACGTGCGCGTCTACGTGCCGCTACGCGTGGGCAATGCCCCGCAGCGCTTCGCGCTGGGCGTGGTGATGCCGCACGCGGTGATCGTGGCCGAGGCGCGCCAGCTGCTGTGGTTGACGCTGCTGGTGGGCGTGGTGGCCGCGCTGACGCTGAGTGCCGGTGTCTACGTGCTGCTGCGCCGCCTGGCGATCCGCCCGTTGGCCGAAGCGGTGCGGGTGGCGGGTGACGTCGCCGCCGGCAAGCTCGACAGCACCTTGCCTGCGCGCAGCAACGATGAAGTGGGCCGCCTGCTGGACGCGATGCAGGGCATGCGCGGGCAGCTGCAGGCGGTGATGGCGGCGCAGGCGGAAATGGCGCGCCGCCACGATGCTGGCGAGCTGAGCTACCGCATGGACGCCACTGCCTTCCCCGGCGAGTACGGCCGCATGGTGGCCGACAGCAACCAGCTGGTGGCTTCCAGCAATGCGGTCACCCAGCGCCTGGTCGAGGTGATGCAGCGTTACGCGGTGGGTGACCTCAGCGTGGACATGGAAGCGCTGCCGGGCGAGAAGGCGGTGTTCACCGCAGCGATGGCCACCACCAAGAGCAACCTGGCCGCGATCAACGAGCAGATCCAGCAGCTGGCCGCCGCCGCGGCGGCCGGCGACTTCGCTGTACGCGGTGATGCCCAGCGCTTCGACCACGATTTCCGCCGCATGGTGGAGACCCTCAACATCATGATGCAGGTCAGCGATCACAACCTGGCTGAGCTTTCGACGCTGCTTCGCGCGATTGCCGCCGGCGACCTCAGCGCACGCATGCGCGGCGATTTCCATGGCGTGTTCGCGGTGATGCGCGACGATGCCAACAGCACCGTGCAGCAGTTGACCCAGATCGTCGGCCAGATCCAGCAGTCGGCCGCCAGCATCCGCCTGGCGGCGGGTGAGATCGCTGCGGGCAACAGCGATCTCTCGCGTCGTACCGAGCAGCAGGCCGCCAACCTGGAAGAAACCGCCGCCTCGATGGAGGAGCTGACCTCCACCGTGCGCCAGAACGCCGACCACGCGCTGCAGGCCAATACCCTGGCAGCATCCGCCGCTGACGTTGCCAGCGAGGGCGGGGAAGTGGTCAACCAGGTGGTGCAGACCATGGAGCAGATCGAGGCCTCCTCGCAGCGCATCGCCGAGATCATTTCGGTGATCGACGGCATCGCCTTCCAGACCAACATCCTGGCGTTGAATGCGGCGGTGGAAGCGGCGCGGGCCGGTGAGCAGGGCCGCGGCTTCGCGGTGGTCGCCAGCGAAGTGCGCGCGCTGGCGCAACGCTCGGCGGGCGCAGCGAAGGAGATCAAGGAACTGATCGACGCATCCGTGGCGCAGGTCGGTGCCGGTGCGCAGCTGGTGCACGGTGCGGGCCGTACCATGCAGGCCATCGTCGGCCAGGTGGGGCGCGTCAACGAGATCATGGCCGAGATCTCGGCTGCGTCGCGCGAACAGTCCGCCGGCATCGAGCAGGTCAACCAGACCGTGGTGCAGATGGATGAGACCACCCAGCAGAATGCCGCGCTGGTGGAGGAAGCCAGCGCCGCGGCGCGGGCTATGGAGGAGCAGGCCGAGCAGCTGGCCGTGGCGGTCTCGCGCTTCCGCCTGCAGGCCGAACCGGAGGCCATGGCCCGCCGCGCGGCCTGATCCCGGAAACGAAGACGCCCGGCGGGGGCCGGGCGTCGGTTGCATCCTTGCCGCGCATCCTGCGCAGGTCTGATGGCTCAGAACATTCCTTCAAACGGGTTCCAGCTGGTACGTCCTTCCACCTTCTCCAGGTAGTAGCTGTAGTTGGTGCTGGAGGCGACCAGCAGGTTCATGGCGATGAACAGCATGCGCCCGACGACGTCCGGAAGGAACATGGTGATGATGGCCAGCGCGATGTTGATGCCGATCACCACCAGTGCCTTGCGCCACATGCCAAGAATCAGCAGGTAGATGGCACCGAAGAACAACGCGAAGAAGTTCAGGTTGATCTTCAGGCGGTCACCAAAGGACAGCGCCTTCCAGGCCTGCTTGAAGCCGGGGTTCTTGGGGGCGCCGTGCTGGCGGAAGAAGTTGAAGCGGAACTGCCACTTCGGGCTGAACTGGGACAGGTCAGTGGTATTCATTGGGGGAGACATCCCTGTGAGAAAACGTTTTCATGATAGGACAAGTCCTATTCAGGATCCAAGCGTCACCGTCAAAAATGTGACGCCTGCCTTGTTCCGGCTGCTGCGGCAGGGGCGCGCACCGTCACCCGCCCGCCTTGTTTTTAGGATAGGGTGCGCAGTTCCGCTGCCGCACCAGCTGAATCCGTGCGGCGGCGGGATGTCCATGGAGGTTGCATGACCACACCTGCTACACCGGAAAACGCACCGGGACCGGTGCTCCTGCCGACACCTGAAGTGGTGCAGGCACAACAGCTGCTCGCACGCCAGCAACTGGCGGTGGCGATGGACCGTGCACGCACGGCGGCTACGCAGAGCGCGGCGCCCGCCGCCGCATTGGAAAGCGAGTAATCCGCAACACCGCCGATCGCGCTGGCCCGTCGCCAGCGCGATCGCGGCGGACGCTCTTGGTCAGAACCGCGCGGTCATGCTGAGGAAGTAGCTGCGCCCGGCCACGAAGTAATCGGTGGAGCCTTCCGCATACAGCTTCTTGTCGGCCAGGTTGCTGACGCCGCCACGCAGGGTCAGTACCTCATTGACGTTCCAGGCGGCGGTCAGGTCATACAGCGTGTAGGCCTTGAGGAAGGTCGTCGCCGTGCCGGCCTGCCTGCCGGTGTACTGCGCCGACAGGCTGCTGGAAAACACCGCGTCGGGCGTCCAGTCCAGCGACGAATAGCCCGAGAATTCGGGGGTATCGATCAGGTTGCGGCCGGTGGTCAGGTTCCTGGCTTCCTTCATCCATGTCGCCGAGGTGCGCCAGCGCCAGTGCTCGCCGAAGCGGACATTGAAGCTGCCTTCCATGCCGCTGGTGCGTGCGCGCTGCACGTTGCTCATCCGCGTCCACCAGATGCCGTTGAACCTGCCCAGCGGTGCGTACTCGATCTTGTTCCTGAAGTCGGTGTGGAAGTAGGTCAGGCCGGCATCGACCAGATCGTTGTCGAAGCTGATGCCGATTTCGCGGTTGGTGCTGGTTTCCGGGTCCAGGTCCGGGTTGCCGGCCATGTAGCAGCCGCCGCGGGTATAGCCCAGCGGAATCAGCGAGGTGCAGCCACGGCCACCGGACTGGGTGGCGGCGCTGGCGGAGTTCTCGGTCAGGCTGGGGGCGCGGAAGCCCTTGGAAACGCCACCGCGGATGGTCCATTGCTCGGCCGGATGCCAGACCAGGTAGGCGCGCGGGCTGACGTGGCCACCGAACGTCTCATGGTGGTCCAGGCGCGCGCCCAGGGTCAGTGCCAGGGTGCGGTGCAGCTTCACTTCGTCTTCGACGAACAGGGCCCAGGTATCCACTTCCAGATCGGAGCCGCTGACGGCATTGCCGGCATAGTCGATCGGCGCGCGGCCGATGGTGTCGGTGTTGGTCAGCTCCTGGCGCTTCCACTGGCCGCCCACGGCGAACTGGTGTTCAACGCCGAGGGTGAACGGCGTGGTCAGGCTGCCCTCGATGATCGTATCGGTGGCTTCGGAACGGCCGGTAGCACCGATGTCGTTCCTATACTCGGTCCAGTACGCACTGATCTTCGAATTGCCGAAGCTCCACTTGCCATCGTGGTTGAGCGCCAGCGAGCTGCGCTTGAGTTCGCTGGCACCCCAGGCGCCTTCATCCTGCTTTTCCAGCGAAGCGTCGATGAAGGCCTGCTGCACGCCATGGCCGGCTTCGAGCGACAGTTCCTGCGCGTCGCTCAGTTTCCACTGCAGCAGCGCATCGACATTGCGGTCCTTCTCGCCTGCATACGCGTTGCCGTAGACACCACCATTGGAGCGATCCGAATCGCGGCGCATGCTGTTGGCACCGATGCGCAGGCCGAAGCGCTCGCCGAGCGGGCCGGAGAACGTCGCACCGATCTGCTGGGTGTCGCCGCGCTTGCCGTCGCCCGGGCGGGTATAGCTGTGGGTGGCGCTGCCGCTCCAGTCATCACCGATGCGCCGGGTGATGATGTTGATCACGCCGCCCATGGCGTCGGAGCCATACAGCGACGACATCGGTCCGCGCACCACTTCGATGCGCTCGATCTGGTCAGGCGAGATCCAGTTCAGGTCCTGGCGGCCCAGGTCCGGCCGGTAGTTGGTCGAGGCCGAGCTGCCCATGCGCTTGCCGTCCACCAGCACCAGCGTGTAGTTCGACGGCATGCCGCGCAGCTTGATCTTGGACTGCTCGCCAACCGCACTGAGGCCACCGGTCACGCCGGGCACGCGGCTGAGCAGGGTGGCCAGGTCGTGCACCGGCTGGCGCGCGATGTCCTCGCGGCTGATCACGCTGATGCTGGCCGGCGCATCCTTGATCCATTGCTGGTTGCCCGAGGCGGTGACCACCACGGTATCCAGGTCCTTGGTGGAGGCATCGGCGCTGGCCGCTGCAGCGGCCACGCCGGGCAGGGCCAGCAGGCAGGCGGTGGCCAGGGCACTGGCCAGGCGGGTGCGCGGCAGGCGCGCGGAACGGGAGCGGAACGGCTTGGACATGACGGCTTCCATCGAATGAGGGGGGACCGGATGGAAGCAGCGGGCACACGCAGACAAGCAGGCAGGCCCCCTTCCATGGGTCATAGGGCGCACGGTTCGGGCCGGCGCAGCTGGGTGGGTCTCGGCCGTACGGAAGACGGCTACCTGCCTGGTTAATGAAATGATAACCGTTCGCGTTTGTTACGATCCAGTACCCGGTGCCACGAAGCGACATTCCGCTGCGCGGTCCGCCATCGCCTGCTGTTTGCTGAATGGGGATAAATCCCGGCGTAAACCTTCGCACTCGGCTTACATCCGGCGCCCTAGACTGGGCCGCATTTTCGATTCCGCCCCGTTGGAGATCGTGTGGGTTCCGGTAGTGACAGACAGCGACTGTGCGGCCAAGGGCCGGTACAGCCAGGACAAGTGCGGGCGCCGGGAAGGCGCGCCGGGAACCTTCGCGCATGCAGCCCGGCCGGGACGGCCGGCCATGCCGATCGTGGGGAGTAAGCGGTGATGGGGGGTCAAACCATCCACGCGGAAGCGGATGCGCCCCGGCTCGACGCCGGCTGGGCGCTGCTGCCGGCCGAATCTCCGCTGCCGATGCCCGAACAGACCCTGCGCGAAGGCAAGCTGAAGGTCCGTCGGCACCGTACCTCGCCACGCCTGATCGGCCTGCGCCGGTTCTACATCTTCGGCGGCACCCTGGCCATGACCGCCATCGCCACCCGCATGATGTGGCGGGTGCTGTCGGCCAATGGCATCAGCGTGCTGGAAGCCTGCCTGCTGGTGCTGTTCGTCGGCCTGTTTGCCTGGATCGCGCTGTCCTTCGCCAGCGCCGTGGCCGGCTTCCTGACCGCCGTGTTCGACCGTGGCTATCGCCTTGGCATCGACCCGGACAAGCCGCTGCCGACCGTGCACAGCCGCACCGCGCTGCTGATGCCGACCTACAACGAGGATCCGCGCCGACTGCTGGCGGGCCTGCAGGCGATCTACGAGTCGGTGGCCGCCACCGGCCAGCTCGAACGCTTCGACTTCTTCGTGCTCAGCGATACCCGGCGCGAGGACATCGCACGCGCCGAGGAGCAGGTATTCGCCGAACTGCGCGAGCGCGTGCCGGACGGCCAGACGCGGCTGTTCTACCGCCGCCGTGGCGACAACAGCGGGCGCAAGGCCGGCAACATCGCCGACTGGGTGCGCCGCTTCGGTGGCGCTTACCCGCAGATGCTGATCCTGGACGCCGACAGCCTGATGACCGGCGACAGCATCGTGCGCCTGGTGGCCGGCATGGAACACAACGCCGATGTCGGCCTGATCCAGACCCTGCCCTCGGTGATCGGTGGCCGCACCCTGTTCGCACGCATGCAGCAGTTCGGCGGTCGCGTGTACGGCCCGGTGATCGCCCGTGGCGTGGCCTGGTGGCATGGCGCCGAGAGCAACTACTGGGGCCACAACGCCATCATCCGCACCCGTGCCTTCGCCGACCACGCCGGCTTGCCAGCGCTGCCGGGGCGCAAGCCGTTCGGCGGCCACGTGCTCAGCCACGATTTCGTCGAAGCGGCGCTGATGCGCCGTGGCGGCTGGGCCGCGCACATGGTGCCGTACCTGGGGGGCAGCTACGAAGAAGGCCCGCCGACCCTGACCGACCTGCTGGTGCGCGACCGTCGCTGGTGCCAGGGCAACCTGCAGCACGGCAAGGTGGTCGGCAGCCGTGGCCTGCACTGGATCAGCCGCACCCACATGCTGATCGGCATCGGTCATTACTTCACCGCGCCGATGTGGGCGATGCTGATGTTGATCGGCATTGCGATCCCGCTGTTCCAGGAAGGCATCGATTTCAATGCCCTGCTGCACCTGTCACCCAGCGTGTACTGGCGGGCCCAGGACGAGGAGCAGGTGGTGCGCCTGTTCGCCGCCACCATGGCGGTGCTGCTGCTGCCCAAGGTGCTGGGCTATCTGGCGATGCTGCTGGACCCTGTCGACCGCCGCGGTTGCGGCGGTGCGATCCGTGCGTTCGTGTCGATGCTGGTGGAGACCGTGCTGGCCGCACTGATGGCACCGGTGGTGATGTACGTGCAGTCGCGCGGCGTGGCCGAAGTGCTGTCCGGCCGCGATTCCGGCTGGGACGCACAGCAGCGTGACGATGGTGGCATCTCGTGGATGGCCTTGATCCGTGGCTACGGCGGGCTGGGTGTGTTTGGTGCGTTCATGGGTGTGCTGGCGTGGGCGGTGTCGCCGTCGCTGGCAGCCTGGATGGCGCCGGTGGTGATCGGCATGGTGCTGGCCGTTCCGGTGGTGGCGCTGACCTCCTCGCGCGGCCCGGGTGCCTTCCTGCATCGCCTCGGCCTGCTCGACATCCCCGAAGAGAACATTCCGCCACCGGTGCTGGTGCGCGCCGCGCAGCTGCGCCGGGAAGCCGCCGAGCAACCGCCGCTGTACTGATGGCCCTGCACCAGCGGCATAATGCGGCTCGAACTTGAAGGAGCCGCATCATGCTGCAAACGGTGGAACAGGAAACCGGCGCCTCGCCACAGTGGTCGGTGATCTGGCTGCACGGGCTTGGCGCCGACGGCCACGACTTCGCGCCGATCGTGCCGGAACTGGTGCGTCCGCACTGGCCGGCGCTGCGCTTCGTGTTCCCGCACGCACCGGTGCGGCCGATCACGATCAACAACGGCGTGCCGATGCGCGGCTGGTACGACATCGTCGGGATGGACTTCCGCTCGCGTGCCGACATGGCCGGCGTGCAGGAATCGGTGCTGCAGCTGGATGCGCTGATCGCACGTGAGATCGAGCGCGGCGTCGCGCCGGAGAAGATCTTCCTGGCCGGCTTCTCGCAGGGCGGGGCGATCATCCTCACCGCTGCACTGTCGCGCACCGCGCCACTGGCCGGCCTGATCGCACTGTCCACTTACCTGCCGGAAGCCGAGAGCGCCAGGCGCGTTGACGGTGCGGTGCAGGTGCCGGTGTTCATGGCCCATGGCAGCAGCGACCCGGTGATTCCGCAGGCGGTGGCCGTACACAGCGCGCAGGCACTGCAGGCGCTGGGCCTGGAGGTGGAGTGGCACAGCTACCCGATGGCCCACCAGGTCTGCGCCGAAGAGATCCAGGCGCTGGGTGACTGGCTGCAGGAACGGTTGGGCGCTGCCTGAGCCATGCCCCCGGCCAGCACATCGCCGTGGATGCCGGAACTGTGCCGCCTGCCGCGGCTGGCGGCGATGCTCGGCCTGGCCCAGCTGGTGGTGGTGGTGCTGGCGCTGGCGCCCGATGGCAGCCGCCACTGGACCTTCGGCGAGCTGCTGTCGGCCAGCGGCTTCGCGCTGTGGCTGGCGCTGGCGGTGACCGCCAGCCTGTGCCTCCTGCGGCAGGCACTGTCGAGGCTGCCGCAGGTGCTGGGCGCTGTCGCGGCGATCGTGCTGGCGACCCTGATCGCGGTGGTCTGTGCCGGCATCGTGCATGCACTGTACGCGGTACTGGGCGACAACTTCGCCCGCGGCATCAGCTTCTGGCGCTTCACCCTGGGCAGTGCGGCAACCACGGCACTGATCGCCGCGCTTGCCCTGCGCTACTTCTATGTGAGCGATCGCTGGGCCGCGCAGGTGCAGGCCAACGCGCGTGCCCAGGCCGACGCGCTGCAGGCGCGGATCCGGCCGCACTTCCTGTTCAACAGCATGAACCTGATCGCCAGCCTGCTGCATCGCGATCCGGCGGTGGCCGAACGCGCGGTGCTGGATCTGTCCGATCTGTTCCGTGCTGCCCTGGGCGCGGGCGAGGGCGACTCCACCCTGCGTGACGAATGCGAGCTGGCCGAGCGCTATCTGTCGATAGAGTCGCTGCGCCTCGGCGAGCGTCTGCAGGTGCGCTGGCAGCGCGATGAGCCGCTGCCGTGGGACCTGCCACTGCCGAGGCTGGTACTGCAGCCGCTGGTGGAAAACGCAGTGCTGCATGGCATTTCGCGGCTGCCCGAAGGCGGCACCATCGAATTGCAGCTGGTGCGCGAGGGCAACGAGCTGCAGATCCGCGTGCGCAATCCCGCGCCCGATCCGCAGGCGCCGGGGTTGGCGCTGGCGCGCGGTGCCGGCCATGCCCAGCACAGCATCGCTCATCGGCTGGCCTGGCGCTTCGGCGCCGCCGCGCGGATGACGGCTGGCTGGAGCGAGGGCTACTATGCCTGCCAGGTGACAGTGCCGATCCAGTGAGGGGACGACCGTGAGGGTAGTCATCGCCGATGACGAACCGCTGGCGCGAGAACGCCTGCGCAGCCTGCTGGCGGCGCAGGACGGGGTGGACGTGGTGGCCGAGGCCGGCAACGGCGAGCAGGCCCTGCATGCGTGCGCGGAGCTGCAGCCGGACCTGGTCCTGCTGGATATCGCCATGCCCGGGCTGGACGGCCTGGAAGCCGCCCGCCACCTGGCCAGCTTCGAGCCGCGCCCGGCGGTGGTGTTCTGCACGGCTTATGACGCGCATGCGCTGTCGGCGTTCGAGGCGGCGGCCATCGATTACCTGATGAAGCCGGTCCGCGCCGAGCGCCTTGCCGCAGCGATCGCACGTGCACGCACGTTCCTGGCCGGCCGCGATGGCCAGCCGCAGGACAGCGGCGGGCAGCAGGCCCGCAGCATGCTGTGCGCACGCCTGCGTGGCAGCCTGCGGCTGATCCCGCTGGACGACATCCACTACCTGCAGGCGGAAGAGAAGTACGTGGTGGTGCACCATGCGCGCGGCGAGGACCTGATCGAGGAGTCGCTGAAGTCGCTGGAGGAAGAGTTCGCCAGCCGCTTCATCCGCATCCATCGCAACTGCCTGGTGGCGCGCCACGAGCTGGTGGAGCTGCGTCGAGGCACGGGTGGTCAAGTGCAGGCGGTGCTGCGGCATGGCAAGCAGCCGCTGGAAGTCAGCCGCCGCTGCGTGGCGACGCTGAAGCAGGAACTGCGGCATCTGTGAGTGGTCCCGCGCGGCCTGCGGCCGCGACTGCTATGAAATCAACAGCAACAGCAACAGCAACAGCGGGTCATGGCTCGTTGTTTCTACGTGCTGGGTTGGGCCGGGGTGGGGCGGCGGGACACGCTGCAAGTACATCCATGTAGCTCGATGGCGCCATCCATGGCGCCAACGGTCCCGCCGCCCCACCCCGGCCCAACCCTCTCGTTTTTCCCGCGTCGGACGGCAAAGGCATTGTTGTTATCGGGTGGGGAAAGAGGGGTCAGATCCCTTTTCCTGCGGAAAAGGGATCTGACCCCGGAAGCCGTCGGCTGTTGCTTTTGCTTCTGCTTTTTTCTTTTGATCTTCCGTGGCTGACGCGCACTGAAGCTGTCAGAGGCCGGGCGGGGTGGGGTCGCGGGGGTGTCCGCGGCATGGATGCCGCGGCCAAGCCTCCACGGACGGATTCACGGCGTCCCCCGTGACCCCACCCCGTCCGGCCAAGCGCGGCTGTTGCTTTCACGACCCCTCCGCCAGCCACGAGGGGCTCCGCCGTTGGCCGTATCCGCGCCGGAGGCGCGATAATGACCGGATGGAAACCGTCCGCATCGCCACCCGCAAGAGCCCGCTCGCCCTCTGGCAGAGCGAACACGTCGCCGACCGCCTGCGCCAGGCCCACCCCGGGCTGCATGTGGAACTGGTGCCGATGAGCACCCGCGGCGACGAAGTGCTCGACCGTTCGCTGGCCGCCATCGGTGGCAAGGGCCTGTTCCTGAAGGAGCTGGAGCTGGCCATGCTGCGCGGTGAGGCCGACTGCGCCGTGCACTCGCTGAAGGATGTGCCGATGGAACTGGACGAACCCTTCGCGCTGCCGGCGATGCTGACCCGCCACGATCCCGCCGATGGCTTCGTCTCCAACCTGTACGCCTCGCTGGACGCGCTGCCGATCGGTGCGCGGGTCGGGACCTCGTCGCTGCGTCGCCAGGCGCAGCTGCGCGCGCTGCGACCGGACCTGGAACTGCTCGACCTGCGCGGTAACGTCAACACCCGGCTGGCAAAACTCGACAACGGTGGCTACGACGCCATCGTGCTGGCCGTGGCCGGCCTGGAGCGTCTGGGTCTGGGCGAGCGCATCGTCGCGCGCCTGCAACCGCCGCAGTGGCTGCCGGCCCCGGCGCAGGGCGCGGTGGCGGTGGAGTGCGATGGTGGCAATGCGCGTCTGATGGCGTTGTTCGCCCCGCTTGATGACGCGGCCACGCGTGCCTGCGTGGAAGCCGAGCGGGCGATGAATCGTGCGTTGCACGGCAGCTGCCACGTGCCGGTGGCGGCCATCGCGCAGTGGCAGGGCGATGACCTGCACCTGCAGGGGCTGGTTGGCAGCGCCAGCGACGGCCGTGCGGTGCGCGCCGAGGCCGTGGGCCAAGCCAATGACCCGGAAGGCCTGGGCCAGCGCGTGGCGAAGCTGCTGCTGGACGATGGCGCCGGCGAACTGCTGAAGGTCTGAGCCACCGCAGGTAGTGCCGCCCAGCGGCCGGCAACCTCGTGCCCCAGTTGAATGCAGTTGCCGGCCAGCGGCCGGCACTACCGGAAGAAGAACGGGCGCCCTTGGCGCCCATTTCTTACTTGAACTTGTAGACCACGTTCATCGTGGTCAGCGTATCGGTCTTGCGCTTGTCCTCGGCCACGTCACTGTTGTAACGCGCCTGCCAGCCGGCCTTCAGCGCCAGGTGCTCGTTCATGCTCACCGACACGCCGAAGTCGTTCTGGCCGAAGGTGTTGTACGAACCGGATTCGACCAGCAGGGTGTTGACCAGGTCGGTGTTGTCGGTCAGCGAGTACTTCATGTCGAACAGGCCGCGGCCGATCATGCCGGTGCGGGTGCGGTCGTCCTCGGTGCTGTGGGTGCGGCGCACACCGGGGCCGATCTGCGCGTCGAACGAGAAGCGCTCGGTGTTCCACAGGCGGGTGCCGTAACCCAGACCGAACGAGCTCTGGCGGTCGTAGGTGGCGAAGTCGTCGCGCTCTGTACGCACCGTGGCCGTCAGCTGGCGGTGCTCGCCCAGCTGCAGCGCGCTGCCGGCACTGCCGGTGTAGCGGTTGGCGGTGGTGTTGTTGCGGCGGGTAGTGGTGCCGTCGTCGCGGGTCTCGGTCACCTTGGAGCTGGAACGCAGGCCGGCCAGGTCCATGCTGTGCACCCAGTCGCCGTCGGTGTAGCGCAGGCGCAGGCGGCCGTTGAAGCTCTCGGTGCTGCTGTTGCCGCGTGCCGAGGCGAAGCCGAGCTCGCCGCCACTGCCGCTCCACGGCGAAGACATCGCCGCCAGTTCGGAGGCATCCTGTGCATACGCGAGCGGCGCGCACAGCAGCAGGGGGATCAGCAGGGACACGCGCAGGGACATCGGGGCTTCTCCGAAGCGGTTGACAGCCGGTGATGATACTGGAAGCGTGATGGCGGTCAGAATCGATCCAAGGCGCGCTTCAGCAGACGTTGCCGCGGACGCCTATTCAGGGCAGATCGATACGCAATGCCGGGTCGTTGAAGCGCGAATAGCGCAGGCGCAGCTGGAAATTGCGGCCGTTGCTGCTGCCGCTGCGCACGATCTGCCGTGGCAGGCCCTGGGCGTCCACCCAGTACTCCAGGCGTTCGCCGGCCTGCGCGCCGCGCAGGCGGTAGTGACGGGTCTCGACTCCATCCAGCGATTGGCTGCCCAGGTCTTCGGCCTGTAGTTCGGCAGGCAGGGCGTCGGCCGGCAAGGGATTGCGCCACTGCTCCAGCAGGCCCGGCGGGGTGGGAACCTGGCGGATCGCACCGTCGGCCTGCAGGAACATGGTGTCGCCAATGATCGTCTGCGGCCCGCCCGGGGTCTGCACCCGGAAGCGGTCGGGGGCGACGAAGTCCATGGCACTGCGCACCGGCTGCGGCGCGCCCAGCACCTCCAGCTCGGCATGGAAACTGCCCAGGGCCGCAAAGCGTTGGCTGGCGCCCAGTACGGCCTGGGCCGGATTGGCCGCGGGCACGGGGGCTTCGGTCCTGGCCGGCGCCGGTGCGCGATCGCAGGCAGCCAGCAGCAGGCAGGCCAGCAGGGACAGGGCGGGCAACCGGCGCATCGGGCATTCCATGGGGGTGGGGGCGACCACGATAGCCCAAACGTCCCACACAAGACCCGCGACTCGGACATAATCGGGGGTATGGACCGATACGAACGCATCACCGCCCTGCATCGTCTGCTCAAGTCCGCGCGCTATCCGGTGACGGTGGCGACCCTGCAGGACAAGCTCGGTTGTTCCCGTGCCACCGTCTACCGCGACCTGGCCTTCCTGCGCGATGCGCTGATGGCACCGATCGAGGGCGACGGCGAGGCCGGCTTCCGCTACCAGGCCGACGAGAGCGACCGCTTCGAACTGCCTGGCCTGTGGCTCAGCTCGGAGGAGCTGCACGCCCTGCTGGCCTCGCAGCACCTGCTGGCGCGTACCGGCGGCGGCGTGCTGTCCTCGGTGCTGGCGCCGCTGCAGCAGCGTATCGAGAGCCTGCTGGCTGCCCAGGCCGGTGTCTCCAACTGGCCGGTGGATCGTGTGCGGGTAATCCCGCACCGCGGCCGCAAGTTCGATGAAGGCAGCTTCCGCAGCGTGGCCTCGGCGGTGCTGGAGCGCCGCCAGCTGGCGTTCGAGTACCGTGCCCGTTCCACCGACGAGCCGACCAAGCGCACCGTCTCGCCGCAGCGCCTGACCCATTACCGCGACAACTGGTACCTGGATGCCTGGGACCATGACCGCGAAGCCCTGCGCAGCTTCGCCGTGGACCGCATCCACAAGGCGCGCGTGGTCGACAGCACTGCCCGTGACGTCGCCGACAGCGAGCTGGACGAGCAGCTGGGTGCCAGCTACGGCATCTTCTCCGGTGCGCCGAAGGGCTGGGCGACCATCCTGTTCAGTGCCAAGGCCGCACGCTGGGTGGCCGACGAGCATTGGCACTCCAAGCAGCAGGGCCGCTTCCTGGCCGATGGCCGCTATGAACTGAAGGTGCCGTACAGCGTCTCACGCGAACTGCTAATGGACGTGCTGCACTACGGCTCGGATGCCGAAATCGTCGAGCCGGTGATGCTGCGCGAGCAGGCCAAGGCGCTGCTCGAGCTGGCCCTGAGCAACTACGAAAAATCCTGACACTCCCCCCGAGAACTCCTCCGCCCATGAAGAAGACCCTGTTGCTGCCCCTGCTCGCCGCTGCGCTGGCCCTGACCGCCTGCGGCAAGTCCGGCGAGCCCTCGCAGAAGCTGGTGGTGGCCGCCACGGCCGTGCCGCATGCCGAGATCCTTGAGGTGGTCAAGCCGATCCTCAAGCAGGAAGGCGTGGACCTGGACGTGCGCGTGTTCAACGACTACGTGCAGCCCAACGACCAGCTGGTGCAGAAGCAGGTGGACGCCAACTACTTCCAGACCGAGCCGTACCTGGATGCCTACAACCGCGATCGCAAGACCGATCTGGTGAAGGTGATCGGCGTGCATATCGAGCCGTTCGGTGCCTATTCGCGCAAGGTCAAGTCGCTGGCCGAGCTGCGCGACGGTGCCGACGTGGTGATCCCGAACGACCCGAGCAACAACAGCCGCGCGCTGATCCTGCTGCACAAGGCCGGCGTGATCGAGCTGAAGGATCCGGCCAACGCGCTGTCGACCCTGCGTGACATCACCGCCAACCCGAAGAACCTGAAGTTCCGCGAGCTGGACTCGGCGATGCTGCCGCGCGTGCTGGACCAGGTCGACCTGGCCCTGATCAACACCAACTACGCGCTGGATGCGGGCCTCAACCCGACCAAGGATGCACTGGCGATCGAGAGCAAGGACTCGCCGTACGTGAACTTCCTGGTCGCGCGGCCGGACAACAAGGACGACGCCCGCGTGCAGAAGCTGGCCAAGGCCCTGACCAGCCCGCAGGTGAAGGCTTTCATCGAGACCAGGTACAAGGGCGCGGTGCTGCCGGCGTTCTGACCGGCGCTACGGACGTTCTGGCCATGCGGTCGTGCCGGCCACTGGCCGGCAATCTGCAAACGCCGCCAAGGATCATGGGGTTGCCGGCCAGCGGCCGGCACGACCTTCAGTCGACGTGGAAGGCGAGGGTGGCCGCCACGGCCTGCTGCCAGCCTGCATAGAGTTTCTCGCGGCGCGCCACTTCCATCTGTGGCTCGAAGCGCCGGTCCAGGCCCCATTGCGCGGCGATCTGCTCGCGGCTGGACCAGAACCCGACGGCCAGACCGGCCAGGTAGGCCGCGCCCAGCGCGGTGGTCTCGGTCAGCCGCGGCCGCAGCAGAGGCACCCCAAGGATGTCGGCCTGGAAGCCGGCCAGGAAGTCGTTGCCGATCGCACCGCCGTCGGCGCGCAGTTCGGTCAGCGCGATGCCCGCATCGGACTGCATCGCATCAAGCACGTCGCGGGTCTGGTAGGCCATCGCCTCCAGCGCGGCACGCACGAAGTGTGCCTTGCGGGTGCCACGGGTCAGGCCGAACATCGCGCCGCGCACATCGCTGCGCCAGTAGGGCGCGCCCAGGCCGACGAATGCCGGCACCAGATACGCGCCGCCGCTGTCCGGCACCTGCGCGGCCAGTGCCTGGCTGTCGCTGGCACGCTCGATCATGCGCAGGCCGTCACGCAGCCACTGCACCACCGAGCCGGCGATGAAGATCGAGCCTTCGAGTGCATATTCCACGCGCCCGTCCAGGCCCCAGGCAATGGTCGTCAGCAGGCCGTTGCGCGAGCGCACCGCCTGCGTGCCGGTGTGCATCAGCATGAAGCAGCCGGTGCCATAGGTGTTCTTGACCATGCCCGGCTGGAAGCAGGCCTGGCCGAACAGCGCCGCCTGCTGGTCTCCGGCGATGCCGGCGATCGGGATCGGGTGGTCGAAGAAGAACTGTGGCCGGGTGTGCGCATACACCGTGCTGGAATCGCGCACCTGCGGCAGCATCGCGCGGGGTATGTCCAGCAGCGCCAGCAGGTCGTCATCCCAGTCCAGCGTGTGGATGTTGAACAACAGGGTGCGTGCGGCGTTGCTGTAGTCGGTCACATGCGCCTGGCCGCCACTGAGGTTCCATACCAGCCAGCTGTCGATGGTGCCGAACAGCAGCTCGCCACGCTCGGCGCGTTGCTGCGCACCTTCCACGTGGTCGAGGATCCAGCGCACCTTGGTGGCGGAAAAATAGGCGTCGATCAGCAGGCCGGTGCGTTCGCGGACCAGTGCCTCATGCCCGTCGCACTTCAGTCGCTCGCAGATGGCATGGCTCTGCCGCGACTGCCAGACGATGGCATTGTGGATCGGCTGGCCGGTGGCGCGGTCCCAGACCACGGTGGTCTCGCGCTGGTTGGTGATGCCCAGCGCGGCGATATGACGCGGGTCGATCTGTTCGCGGCTGAGCAGTTCGGTCAGCGTGGCATAGACACTGGTGAGGATCTCGCGCGGGTCATGCTCGACCCAGCCGGGTTGCGGGAAGATCTGCGCGAACTCGCGCTGCGCACTGCCGACGATGTCGCCAGCACGGTCGAACAGGATCGCGCGCGAACTGGTGGTGCCCTGGTCGATGGCCAGCACGTAGCGGGGCGTCATGCAGCGTCTCCGGTGGCGATGGGGAAATCCTAATGCATCGATCGCGTCGCGCGCGGCCACCCTGGTAGCTGCCAACCTTGGTTGGCACACGTGGCAACACGGGGGTCAGAGCCCTTTCCCTGGGAAAGGGATCCGACCCCCCATCCACGCCTGCAGCCGCGCCACCTGCGCCGCATCCAGCCGCAGCCCCAGCTTGCTCCGCCGCCACAGCACGTCCTCGGCGCTACGCGCCCATTCGTGGTCGCGCAGGAAAGCCACTTCCCGCGCATGCAGGCCGCCGCCAAAGTCCTCGCCAAGATCGTTCATACCCCGCAGGCCCTGCAGCAGCTCCGCGCTGCGGCTGCCGTAGGCGCCGGCCCAGCGGCGCGCAATCTCTGCGGGCAGCCACGGTGCCAGTGCCTGCAGGCGCGAGCACGCCTGCGTGGCGTCGCCCCAGTCGCTGCCCGGCAGTGGGTGGCCCGTTGCCGTCCATGCCGGTCCCATCTGCGGCAGGGCGGGGCGCAGCAGGTCCAGCGCTTCTTCGGCCAGCACGCGGTACGTGGTCAGCTTGCCGCCCAGCACATGCAGCGCGGGCGCCGGGCCGGACTGCAACTGCAGGCGGTAGTCACGGCTCAGCTTCGCTGCACGCGGATCTGGATCGGCAAGTAGCGGGCGTACCCCTGCGAACTGCCAGACCACGTCCTGCGGGGTGATCGGCTCGCGCAGGTAGTGGTTGGCGGCCTCGCACAGGTAAGCCACCTCCGAAGGCAGCACGCTGCACCGGGCCGGGTCGCCACGGTAGTCGGTGTCGGTGGTGCCGACCAGCAGGTGGTCGTGGGCGAACGGCAGCAGGAACACCACGCGGCCATCGGGCTGCTGAAGCAGGCAGGCGCTGTCGTCGGGCCAGGGCCGGCGCAGCACGATGTGGCTGCCCTGTACCAGGCGCAGGGCGGGGCCGCCATCGCGCGCCTGCATACGTTCCAGCAGGCCTCCTGCCCAAGGGCCGGCTGCATTGGCAACGGCCTGGGCGATCACCGTTTGCTGCCGGCCGTCGGTGGCTTCCAGCGTGGCCTGCCAACGGCCCAGCACAGGGCGCAGTTCAATGCAGCGGCTGCGCACATGTACCCGTGCGCCACGCCGGGCGGCGTCCAGCGCATTGAGCAGTACCAGCCGCGCGTCATCGACCTGCGCATCGGCGTAGCTGAAGGCCTGCCGCAGCGCCGGGGAGAGCCAGGGGCCGAGCGGGTCGCGTTGCAGGTCCAATGCGCGCGAGGCGGGAAAACTCGGGCTGCGCCGGCCGAGATGGTCATACAGCCACAGGCCCGCGCGCAGCATCCAACGCGGTCGCAGGTGGGGTTCCCATGGCAGTACGAAGCGCAACGGACGGACCAGATTGGGGGCTTGGCGCCGCACCACTTCGCGTTCACCCAGTGCCTTGCGCACCAGTCCGAACTCGCCCTGTTCAAGGTAGCGCAGGCCGCCGTGGATCAGTTTGCTGCTGGCGCTGGAGGTGTGCGCGGCCAGGTCATCCTGCTCGCACAACAGCACCCGCAGGCCGCGGCCGGCCGCATCACGGGCGATGCCGGCGCCGTTGATGCCGCCACCGATCACCAGCAGGTCGACGTCGTCCATCGCGTCTCCGTGTCCTGTGTGTGCGTAGAGTCGACTGTCAGTTGACTGCCTCTTGTAGAGTCGAGCCATGTTCGACTTTTTGAAAGAGCGGTCGACTGACAGTCGACTCTACAGAACGCGGGTGACGGAAACGACGACGGGCCCCGCAGGGCCCGTCGCGTTACATCAGTGAAGCCGGTGCTGCCTGGATCAGAAGCGGGCACCGATGCCGAAGCCGACGGTCCACGGATCCATCTTGGCTTCGCCGATCTTCTCGCCGCCGACCTTCACGTCCGGACGCGAACGCATGTAGCGGGCATCGGCACGGGCGAACCAGGTGGAGTTGATGTTCATGTCCACGCCGACGGTGCCGATCACGCCCTTGGCGTCCTTGAGGCGGATGTCGGAGCTGCTGCCGTCGGCCAGCGTTTCATTGCTGAAGCTGGACTGGTAGTAGCCCACGCCCACGAACGGACGGAACACGTTGTCAGCCTGGCCGAAGTGGTACTGGCCGCTCAGCGCGACCGGCTGCTGCTCGACGTTGCCCAGGCGGGCATTGTTCGGGCCCTTCACCTTGTGGTCGAACTTGTCGGCGGCGCCCCACAGTTCAACGGCCCAGTTGTCGTTGATGTAGTAGCTGAAGCTGACGGTCGGCGCCGGGCCACCATCGACCTTCTTGATGCCGTCGATCGGATCATTCTTCGGCTGCAGCAGCGCGACGCCGCCAACCACGGCAAAATGCTTGCCCGAAGCGGTATCGGTGGAGCTGCTGTCCTGGGCGAAAGCGGCCGGCGCGAAGGCGGCGGAGGTCAGCAGGGCGAGACTCAGGATACGGATGGAGCGCATGGGGGTATCTCCTAATGTTTCTTGTTTTGGGCCCCCGGTTGCGGGGCGAGCACACCGTAGTCGCCTCAACATGAATCGAATCCGACGCGCGTTAAAAAATAGTTTTCCTTGTTCAGCGATCAGCGCGAAAAGCCTGTATCCATGGGGTTTCTGGTCGTCAGTTGCATTCATTCAGTTGGAGAAGATGTGAGCGCGGCAACGCTGTGCGTCGGCCTGCAAGCGCAGGTGAACGTGGATTGCAGGGTGCTGCTGCTGGGTTCGATGCCAGGCGTGGCATCCCTCCAGGAGCAGCGTTACTACGCGCATCCGCGCAACCGCTTCTGGCCGCTGATGGCCGATATCTGCGGTTTCGACGCGGCTCTGCCCTATGTGCAACGGCTGCAGGCGTTGAACGCCGCGGGCATCGGCCTGTGGGATGTGATCGGCCGCTGCGAGCGGCGCGGCAGCCTGGATGCCGACATCGTGCGTGGCACGGAAGTGGCCAATGCGCTGCCGGAACTGATCGCCACGCTGCCTGAGCTGAAGCTGATCGGCTGCAATGGTGGTGCCTCGCTGCAGGCATTCCAGCGCTGGGTGCTGCCACGGCTGGAAACCCCGCCGAAGCTGGTCGCATTGCCGTCGACCAGCCCTGCCAATGCGGCGTGGTCGTTGCCGCGCCTGCGCCAGGCCTGGCAGCCGGTGGCCGACGCGCGGGCGACATGAAGCGGACATCGTCCGGACAATACGCTACCGACTGGTCGCGGCCGCGACCCATGGGCAACAGCCTGTCCCGGCTGCGTGCGTACTGAAAACACCTGTAACGGTTGGCGCTGGACCCCGCTGGCCGCACAATAGACGTTTCCCTACACCAGATTGCCGGAGTTATCCCCATGGCCGAAATCAAGGAAGCACTTGTCCCCGATATCGGTGACTACAGCGATATCCCGGTAATCGAGGTGCTTGTCGCCGTCGGCGACACGGTCAAGAAGGACCAGGGCCTGGTGACGCTGGAAAGCGACAAGGCGACCATGGAAGTGCCGTCCTCGGTGGCTGGCGTGGTCAAGGAACTGAAGGTCAAGGTCGGCGACAGCCTGTCCGAAGGCAAGGTCGTGGCCCTGATCGAAGTGGCCGCAGGCGAAGCCGAAGCCGCCAAGCCGGCGGCTGCCGCGCCGGCACCGGCCAAGGCCGCTGCCCCGGCTGCCGCCACCCAGAGCGCACCGGCCCCGGCCGCAGCTGCGCCGGCCGCCCCGGCTGCCAGCGGTGGTGCGGTTGAAGCGCTGGTGCCGGATATCGGCGACTACGCCGGCATTCCGGTCATCGAAGTGCTGGTCGCCGTCGGCGACACGGTCAAGAAGGACCAGGGCCTGGTCACGCTGGAAAGCGACAAGGCCACCATGGAAGTGCCGTCGTCGGTGGCCGGCGTGGTCAAGGAGATCAAGGTCAAGGTCGGCGACACTCTGTCGCAGGGCAATGTGGTCGCCATCATCGAGGCCGAGGGCGCTGCCGCGCCGGCGCCGACCAAGGCGGCCGCTGCGGCCGCTCCGGCTGCCGCCGAGACCGCCACCAAGGTCGAGCCGGTCGCTGTGCCGGTGCAGCCGGACAAGCTGGCGGCCCGCGAGATCGCCTCGGCCGGTACCCCGTCCAGCCCGCCGGTGCAGTTCAACGCCGATGGCGTGCTGCCCGCCAAGGTGCCGTATGCCACCCCGGCGGTGCGTGTGTTCGCCCGCGAACTGGGCGTGGACCTGCTGCAGATCAACGGCACCGAGAAGGGTGGCCGCATCACCAAGGGTGACGTGCAGAAGTTCGTCAAGGCCGCCCTCAGCGGTGGCGCGCCGGCTGCCGGCGGTGCTGCTGTCGCTGCCGGTGGTGGCCTGAACCTGCTGCCGTGGCCGAAGGTCGACTTCAGCAAGTTCGGCGAGACCGAAGTGCAGCCGCTGTCGCGCATCAAGAAGATCTCCGGTGCGAACCTGGCCCGCAACTGGGCGATGATCCCGCACGTCACCCAGTTCGAGCAGGCCGACATCACCGATCTGGAAGGCCTGCGCGTGGCGCTGAACAAGGAGAACGAGAAGGCCGGCATCAAGCTGACCATGCTCGCCTTCCTGATCAAGGCCAGCGCCGCAGCGCTGAAGAAGTTCCCGGAGTTCAACGCCTCGCTCGATGCCAGCGGTGAAAACCTGACCCTGAAGAAGTACTTCCACATCGGCTTCGCCGCCGACACGCCGAACGGCCTGGTCGTGCCGGTGATCCGCGACGTGGACAAGAAGGGCGTGGTGCAGATCGCGCAGGAAACCGGCGAACTGGCCAAGAAGGCGCGCGACGGCAAGCTCGGCCCGGCCGACATGAGCGGCGGCTGCTTCTCGATCAGCTCGTTGGGCGGCATCGGCGGCACCGCGTTCACCCCGATCGTCAATGCACCGGAAGTGGCCATCCTCGGTGTCTCCAAGTCGTCCATCCAGCCGGTCTGGAACGGCAAGGAATTCGCACCGAAGCTGATGCTGCCGCTGTCGCTGAGCTACGACCACCGCGTCATCGACGGCGCCCTGGCCGCACGCTTCACCACGTACCTGTCCCAGGTACTGGCCGACATGCGCCGCGTGCTGCTGTAAGGCACCCGCTTCGCCCCCACCGTGCGGCCGCAGCCCCTGGCGCGGCCGCGTGAACAGATGCAGTGACAGCCCACCGGCCATGCCGGGCGGGCATGAGGAAAACCCACCATGGCCACGATTGAAGTCAAGGTTCCCGACATCGGCGATTACAGCGATGTGCCGGTGATCGAAGTGTTGGTCGCCGTCGGCGACACGGTGAAGAAGGACCAGGGTCTGGTAACCCTGGAATCGGACAAGGCCACCCTGGAAGTGCCGTCCTCGGCTGCCGGCGTGGTCAAGGAGATCAAGGTCAAGCTGGGCGACACCCTGTCCGAAGGCGCCGTGGTCGTGGTGCTGGACGCTGAAGGCGCCGCCGAAGCCCCGGCCAAGGCCGCTGCGCCGGCTCCGGCTGCAGCCGCTCCGGCCAGCAAGCCCCCGGTGACCCCGTCGCACCGCGCCCCGGCCGAACCGGCTGCGCCGAAGCCGGCGCTGTCCAGCGGCAAGCCGGCCGACATCGAATGCGAGATGGTCGTGCTGGGCTCGGGCCCGGGCGGCTACACCGCCGCCTTCCGCGCTGCCGACGTCGGCCTGGATACGGTGCTGGTCGAACGCTACGCCAGCCTCGGCGGCGTCTGCCTCAACGTGGGCTGCATTCCGTCCAAGGCGCTGCTGCACGCCGCAGCCGTCATCGACGAAGTGGCCCACGCGGGTGATTTCGGCGTCGAATTCGGCAAGCCGACCATCACCCTGGACAAGCTGCGCGAGTACAAGGAAAAGGTCGTCAACCAGCTGACCAAGGGCCTGGCTGGCATGGCCAAGCAGCGCAAGGTCCGCAACGTGCAGGGCGTCGGCAAGTTCATCTCGGCCAACGAGCTGGAAATCACCGCTGCTGACGGCAGCACCCAGCTGCTGCGCTTCCAGAAGTGCATCATCGCCGCCGGTTCGCAGGCGGTGAAGCTGCCGAACTTCCCGTGGGACGACAAGCGCGTGATGGATTCCACCGACGCGCTGGAGCTGGCCGAAGTGCCGGGCTCGCTGCTGGTCGTCGGCGGCGGCATCATCGGCCTGGAAATGGCCACCGTGTACAGCGCGCTGGGCAGCAAGGTCACCGTGGTCGAGTTCATGGACCAGCTGATGCCGGGCGCCGACAAGGACCTGGTCAAGCCGCTGGCCGACCGCCTGAAGAAGCAGGGCATCGAAGTGCACCTGAAGACCAAGGCCTCGGGCGTCACCGCCGATGCCAAGGGCATCACCGTCACCTTCGAAGCCGCCGAGGAAGGCCAGACGCCTGCGCTGGCGCAGGGCACCTTCGACCGCGTGCTGGTGGCCGTGGGCCGCTCGCCGAACGGCAGGAAGATCGATGCCGAGAAGGCCGGCGTGCAGGTCACCGACCGTGGCTTCATCCCGGTCGACCGCCAGATGCGCACCAACGTGCCGCACATCTTTGCCATCGGCGACATCGTCGGCAACCCGATGCTGGCCCACAAGGCCACGCACGAGGGCAAGCTGGCCGCCGAAGTGGCTGCTGGGCACAAGAAGGAATGGGTGGCCCGCGTGATTCCGTCGGTGGCCTATACCAACCCGGAAATCGCCTGGGTTGGCGTGACCGAGACCGAAGCCAAGGCCAAGGGCCTGAAGGTCGGCGTGGCCAAGTTCCCGTGGGCCGCCAGTGGCCGCGCAATCGGCATCGGCCGCACCGAGGGCTTCACCAAGCTGATCTTCGACGAAGAAACCCACCGCATCATCGGCGGTGCGATCGTCGGCGTGCACGCCGGTGACCTGCTGGCCGAGATCGGCCTGGCGATCGAGATGGGTGCAGAAGCCGAAGACATTGGCCACACCATCCATGCCCATCCGACGCTGAGCGAGTCGGTGGCGATGGCCTCGGAAATCTACGACGGCACGATCACCGATCTGTACATGCCGAAGAAGAAGTAAGGCGCCCGCGCCGTTCCGAACGAAAAGCCCCGGTTTCTGCCGGGGTTTTTTGTTGGCTGCAGGAATGTCTTCGGCTGTTGTCATCGCGAGGGTCCGGGCCACTGCGCGGGTGGCAGGCATTTCGACAAATGTCCCCCGTCGCCCGCCTGTGGCGGTCGCCTCCTCCTTTACTTTGTCGAAACGCCCGCCACCCGCGCAGTGGCTCGGCTTGCGGATAGTCAGAGCCAGTGCCAAAGCCGCCCGGATTCCTGACACGCGGGGGGAGAGGGGCTTGTGTGCGAAGTAAAGGAGGAGGCGTCGGCCGTAGGCCGGCGCCGGGGGACATTCGCACGCAAGCCCCTCTCCCCCCGCGCTCGACCAACCTGCTTCTCTGCTCGACGATGCCACAAAAAACGCGGCCCCGATGTTCCGGAGGCCGCGCCAGGAGAGAGGGTGCCGTGGAAGGGGCGGGGGATCAGAACACGAAGCTGATACCGGCCACCGGGCCCTTGAATTCCTGCTTCAGGCCGACAGTACCGTCGCTGCCCTTCTTGTCCACGTCCAGCTTGAACCAGTCATAGCCGGCGAACACGCCGAAGTTCTTGGTGAAGCGGTAATCGACGATGGCATTGGCGCGGCTCAGGTCGCCCTTGTAGTCATCGAAGCTGCCCCAGCGCGTGTTGAGGTACTGGCCCTGCAGCGTGATCATCCAACGCTCGGACGGAGTGAAGGTCATGCGGGCGCCCACCACGGGTGCCACGCCATCGGCCTTCTCGTCGAGGAACTGGCCTTCGTACACCGTGCCCAGGTCGGCGTAGCCCTTGGTGCTGACCTTGGCGTATTCGCCACCGATCTGCAGGCCGAGGTCGAAGGTGTCGGTATCAACCACCGAGTAGTCATAGACCAGGCTGGCCACCTGGTACTTCAGCTCACCCTTCACGAAGCTGCCGGCCGGCACGTTCTCACCGCCGAAGGAAATGCCCTGGTCGAGGGTCTCGCGGCGGTCCTTGTCGTACTTGAAGTAGTTGAACAGGAGGCGCTGACGGTTGCTGATGCGGAACATGCCGTCGATGCGCGGCTCCCATTCCTTGCCACCCAGCTTGAAGTCCTGGTTCAGGGAGATGTCCTGGCCGGCCACGGTGGTGCTGCCGCGGAGGGTGTTGTCCGAATCGATGTTCATCGCACCCAGACGGATGGCAAAGCGGTCATCGCCTTCGGCGGCGTGGGCCGCATTGGCGAACGAGGCGCCGGCAGCGAGCAGGGAGAGGGCGAGCAGGGTGGGTACGGGGCGCATCGAAGAGTCCTTGCAGTGGTTCATCAGAATGAAGGCCACTGTGCCGGACAGGCCCGTCCACCATGCGTGAACGTATGGTCCATGGCATGTGTACGGTTCAGTGCTGTCGCGACGATGCAAAAAGATGGCCCCGGAGCCGGGCTTCGGGGCCATCGTGGGACCTGCGGGGCGGAGCCGACGAGGATGCTGCAGGCAGGTCGAATGATCGGACCGGCATGTCTGACGAAAGTTCCGCAGCCTGCGACCAAAGTTCAATAGTGCGTCGCAACATGGTGCGGACGTCATTGTCCCCCTGGTGGCACGCAAAAATGTAACCGTTACCGCAACTTGCGGCTTCCAGGGATGAACAGGGAGCGGTTGTCTCGCAAATTGTCCCATTGCTATAATTTGGCGGCTCGATGAGGCCCCCCTGCTGTAGCCGCCTCAGCCCTCCACTTGCAACCACGCGGGACGTCCTGTGCTGAACTCCGTTGATGCGGGTCGGCGACTGATGCTGCGCGCCGCGGTCTACCCGCTGGCCGCAGTGGCTGTCCTGGCCCTGGCCTTCCTGCTGGTAGGTCCGAAATACGCCCTCGGCGCGCTGGCGTCCGGTGTGGCCATTTCGGCCGGTGGCTGGGTGGCGGCACGGATGGCACTGGGCGGTGGGGCACTGGCCGCAGGATCGGCGATGGCTCGCCTGATCATTGCGATCGTGGCCAAGTGGGTCGTGGTTTTCGGCGTCCTGCTGGTGGGGTTCCTGGTCTTCAAGCTGCCTGCATTGGCGCTGTTGGCCGGTATCGCCGTCGGCTTGATGTTCCAGGTCCTGGCGATGGCCAGGCGTTGACAGAATTCAATTAACTGAAGGTTCCGGACACATGGCGGGCGAGGCTCTAACCCCTACCAGCTACATCCAGCATCACCTGCACAACCTGACCGCGCCGGTCGGCAAGGGTGAGGGTATGTTCTGGCATATCCACGTCGATACCTTCCTCACCGCGGTCCTGATGGGCCTGGTGATCGTTGTCGCGTTCTGGCTGGGCACCCGCAAGGCCACCGCCGGCGTGCCGGGCAAGTGGCAGGCCTTCGTTGAAATCTGCCTGGAGTTCGTCGACCGCCAGGCCAAGGACACCTACCACGGCAAGAGCAAGCTGGTCACGCCGATCGCCATCACCATCTTCTTCTGGATTCTGCTGATGAATCTGCTGAAGATGATCCCGGCCGATTTCATCGCCAAGCCGCTGGAATGGGCGGGCGTGCACTACTGGAAGCCGGTGCCGACCGCTGACGTCAATGCCACCCTGGGCATGGCCATCAGCGTGTTCTTCCTGATGCTGTTCTTCGCGCTCAAGTCCAAGGGCCTGGGCGGCTTCATCAAGGAATTCCTGACGGCCCCGTTCGGCAAGTGGATGATGCCGTTCAACCTGATCCTCAACATCGTCGAGTGGCTGAGCAAGCCGATCTCGCTGGCGATGCGACTGTTCGGCAACATGTTCGGCGGCGAAATCGTGTTCCTGCTGATCTGGGTGCTGGGTGGTGCCGGTTTCTTCGGTGCCATTGCCGGTGGTGTGTTCGGCCTCGGCTGGATGCTGTTCCACCTGCTGGTGATCCCGCTGCAGGCCTTCATCTTCATGATGCTGTCGATCGTGTACCTGAGCCTGTCGGAAGACGCTCACTGAGTTTCAAGCTTCAACGCGTTTCAACCTTCATCCGTTTCATCACCCTTAGCAACTTAAGTTCCTGGAGATAACCATGTACTTCGCCGTCCTGACCAACTTCGCGCAGATTCAGAGCTCCACCGCCCTTGCCGTCGGCATCATGATCGGCCTGGCCGCGCTGGGCGCCGGTCTGGGTCTGGCCATCATGGCTGGTAAGTTCCTGGAGTCGGCCGCCCGCCAGCCGGAACTGATCCCGGTCCTGCAGGTCCGCATGTTCATCACCGCCGGCCTGATCGACGCCGCGTTCATCATCTCGGTCGCCGTTGGCCTGCTGCTGGCCTTCGCCAACCCGCTGTCGGCTGCCTTCGCTGGCGCCGTCACCAAGGCTCTGGCCGGCTGATACAGCGGTTTGAGACGACCGGGTGCTGATGCACCCGGTTTCGGATGAAGGCCGGATGTGCCGCTACGGCGGCGCGTCCACCCCGAAACCAGCGATCGAGCTAACCATGAATATCAATTTCACCCTTCTTGCGCAGGCGCTGGCCTTCGCTGGTCTGATCTGGATCATCGCGACCAAGATCTGGCCGCCGCTGATGAACGCGATCGAAGAGCGCCAGCAGAAGATTGCTGAAGGCCTCGCTGCTGCCGACCGCAGCCAGAAAGATCTGGCCCAGGCGCAGGAGAAGGTCAACGAAGCGCTGAAGGAAGCACGCACCAAGGCCAACGAGATCATCGATCAGGCCCACGCGCGTGCCAACCAGATCGTTGATGCTGCCCGTAACGAAGCGATCACCGAAGCCACCCGTCAGAAGGAACTGGCCCAGGCTGAAATCGACGCCGCCGCCAACCGTGCCCGTGAAGATCTGCGCAAGCAGGTGTCCGCGCTGGCCGTGACCGGTGCCGAAAAGCTGCTCAAGCGCGAAATCGACGCCAACGCCCACAAGGCGCTGCTCGACGAGCTGGCCTCGGAGATCTAAGGATGAGCCAGGCCCTCACGCTTGCCCGCCCGTACGCCCGCGCCGCGTTCGCGACCGCGCGCGACGAAGGCGCGTTCGCGCCGTGGTCGGACGCCCTGGCGTTCTCCGCCCACGTCGCCGCCGACCCGCGCGTGGCGGCCCTGCTCGCCAACCCGGAGCTGGGTCGTGACGACGCCGTCGCCCTGCTGGCGCCGGTGTCCCACGGCGAGACCTACTCGCGCTTCCTGGCCATCCTGGCCGAATCGCATCGTCTGCCGCTGCTGCCGGAGATTTCCGGCATGTTCGACGCCCTGCGCGCCGAAGCCGAGCACGTGGTCAAGGCCACCGTCACCTCGGCCGCCGAACTGTCGGCCGGTGAGCTGGACGCGATCAAGGTCGCGCTGCGCAAGCGCTTCAACCGCGAGGTCGACGTGACCACCGCGGTCGATGCCTCGCTGATCGGCGGCGCCGTGATCGACGCCGGCGACGTGGTCATCGATGGTTCGCTGAAGGGCAAGCTGGCCCGTCTGCAGACCGCGCTCGCTAACTGAATTCATTTAACGTCCGGCCCCGCTGCCGGCACTAGGACTTGACGATGGCAACCACGCTCAACCCCTCCGAAATCAGCGAACTGATCAAGAACCGCATCGAAAAGGTCAAGCTGGCCGCGGAATCGCGCAACGAAGGCACCGTGACCAGCGTGTCCGACGGCATCGTGCGCATCTTCGGTCTGGCCGACGTGATGCAGGGCGAAATGATCGAACTGCCGAACAACACCTTCGCCCTCGCCCTGAACCTGGAGCGCGACTCGGTCGGCGCCGTGGTGCTGGGTGACTACGAGCACCTGCGCGAAGGCGACGTCGCCAAGACCACCGGCCGCATCCTGGAAGTGCCGGTCGGTCCGGAACTGCTGGGCCGCGTCGTGAACGCGCTGGGCGAGCCGATCGACGGCAAGGGCCCGCTGGGCACCGACCTGACCGCTCCGGTGGAGCGTGTTGCGCCGGGCGTGATCTGGCGTAAGTCGGTCGACCAGCCGGTGCAGACCGGCTACAAGTCGGTCGACTCGATGATCCCGATCGGCCGTGGCCAGCGCGAGCTGATCATCGGTGACCGCCAGACCGGCAAGACCGCGATGGCGATCGATGCCGTGATCAACCAGAAGGGCACCGGCATCAAGTGCGTGTACGTTGCGATCGGCCAGAAGGCTTCGACCATCGCCAACATCGTGCGCAAGCTGGAAGAGAACGGCGCGCTGGCCCACACCATCGTGGTGGCCGCGACCGCTTCCGAATCGGCTGCCATGCAGTACATCAGCGCCTACTCGGGCTGCACCATGGGTGAGTACTTCATGGACCGCGGCGAAGACGCGCTGATCGTGTACGACGATCTGTCCAAGCAGGCTGTCGCCTACCGCCAGATCTCGCTGCTGCTGAAGCGCCCGCCGGGCCGTGAAGCCTACCCGGGTGACGTGTTCTACCTGCACTCCCGTCTGCTCGAGCGCGCTGCCCGCGTGTCCGAGGAATACGTCGAGAAGTTCACCGAAGGCAAGGTCACCGGCAAGACCGGTTCGCTGACCGCGCTGCCGATCATCGAAACCCAGGCCGGCGACGTGTCCGCCTTCGTTCCGACCAACGTGATCTCGATCACCGACGGCCAGATCTTCCTGGAAACCGACCTGTTCAACGCCGGCATCCGCCCGGCCGTGAACGCCGGTATCTCGGTGTCGCGCGTCGGTGGCTCGGCCCAGACCAAGATCATCAAGAAGCTGTCCGGCGGCATCCGTATCTCGCTGGCCCAGTACCGCGAGCTGGCTGCGTTCGCGCAGTTCGCCTCGGACCTGGACGAAGCGACCCGCAAGCAGCTGGAGCGTGGCCAGCGCGTCACCGAGCTGATGAAGCAGAAGCAGTACGCGCCGATGTCGATCGCCAACCAGGCACTGTCGATCTACGCCGTCAACGAGGGTTACCTCGACGACGTGCCGGTCAACAAGCTGCTGGCGTTCGAAGAAGGCCTGCACGCCCACTTCGCCAACACCCAGGGCGAGCTGGTCAGCAAGGTCAACGCCACCGGCGGTTGGGACAACGACATCGAAGGTGCCTTCAAGAAGGGCATCGCCGAGTTCAAGACCACCGGCAGCTGGTAATCGCGGTCCTGTAGAGCGGAGCCGCTGGCTCCGCTGGACCAGATGACAAACGGTTGAACAACGCGGGGCAGCAGCCCCGCGCCACGGGAAACAAGAGATGGCAAGCGGACGCGAAATCAAAACCAAGATCAAGAGCGTGCAGAACACCCGCAAGGTGACGCGCGCCCTGGAAATGGTCTCGGCCTCCAAGATCCGCAAGGCGCAGGATCGGATGAAGACCTCGCGTCCGTACGCGCAGGCGATGAAGCAGGTGATCGGTCACCTGGCCCAGGCCAGCACCGACTACCAGCATCCGTTCCTGGTCGAGCGTGAGCAGGTCAAGCGGGTCGGCTTCATCGTGATCTCCTCCGATCGCGGCCTGGCCGGCGGCCTGAACAACAACTTGTTCCGCAAGATGCTGGGCGAAGCCAAGGCATGGCAGGACAAGGGTGCGGAAGTGGACCTGGTGACCATCGGCCAGAAGGCTTCGACCTTCTTCCGCCGCGTGAAGGTCAACATGGTCGGCAGCGTGACCCACATCGGCGACGTGCCGAAGCTGGAATCGCTGATCGGTGTGATCAAGGTCATGCTCGACGCCTTCACCGAAGGCAAGATCGACCGCGTGTACCTGGTCTACAACCGCTTCGTGAACACCATGGTGCAGAAGGCCAGCTTCGATCAGCTGCTGCCGCTGCCGCCGGCTGAGAAGCAGGTCGCTCACCACGACTGGGATTACCTGTACGAACCCGATGCCGCGACCGTGCTCGAGCACGTGATGACGCGTTACATCGAGTCGCTGGTGTACCAGGCACTGCTGGAAAACGTCGCCTCCGAGCATGCGGCACGCATGGTTGCGATGAAGGCGGCGAGCGACAACGCCAACAAGCTGATCGGCACCCTGCAGCTCGTCTACAACAAGGCGCGCCAGGCAGCGATCACCCAGGAAATCTCCGAAATCGTCGGCGGCGCGGCAGCAGTCTGACCGCGTTCGTTCAAAGCACACATTAGAGGATGCAGCAATGAGTCAGGGCAAGATCGTTCAGATCATCGGCGCGGTCGTCGACGTCGAATTCCCGCGTGAATCGGTGCCGAAGGTGTACGACGCACTGAAGGTGGAAAACACCGAGATCACCCTCGAAGTCCAGCAGCAGCTGGGCGACGGCGTGGTGCGTACCATCGCCCTCGGTTCCACCGACGGCCTGAAGCGCAACCTGGTTGCCGTCAACACCGGCCGTGGCATCTCGGTGCCGGTCGGCGCCGGCACCCTGGGCCGCATCATGGACGTGCTCGGTCGTCCGATCGACGAAGCCGGCCCGGTGGCCGCCAGCGACAGCTGGGAAATCCACCGTGCGGCCCCGTCGTACGAAGACCAGTCCCCGGCCACCGAACTGCTGGAAACCGGCATCAAGGTCATCGACCTGATGTGCCCGTTCGCCAAGGGCGGCAAGGTCGGCCTGTTCGGCGGCGCCGGCGTCGGCAAGACCGTCAACATGATGGAGCTGATCAACAACATCGCCAAGGCGCACAGCGGTCTGTCCGTGTTCGCCGGCGTGGGTGAGCGTACCCGTGAGGGCAACGACTTCTACCACGAAATGAAGGACTCCAACGTCCTCGACAAGGTGGCGATGGTGTACGGCCAGATGAACGAGCCGCCGGGCAACCGTCTGCGCGTCGCCCTGACCGGCCTGACCATGGCCGAGTACTTCCGCGACGAGAAGGACGAAAACGGCAAGGGCAAGGACGTCCTGCTGTTCGTCGACAACATCTACCGCTACACCCTGGCCGGTACCGAAGTGTCGGCACTGCTGGGCCGCATGCCGTCCGCCGTGGGTTACCAGCCGACCCTGGCCGAGGAAATGGGCGTCCTGCAGGAGCGCATCACCTCGACCAAGAACGGTTCGATCACCTCGATCCAGGCCGTCTACGTTCCCGCGGACGACCTGACCGACCCGTCGCCGGCAACCACCTTCGCCCACCTGGACTCGACCGTTACCCTGTCGCGTTCGATCGCCTCGCTGGGTATCTACCCGGCCGTGGATCCGCTGGACTCCACCAGCCGCCAGATGGACCCGCTGGTCATCGGCCACGAGCACTACGACACCGCCCAGCGCGTCCAGCAGACCCTGCAGAAGTACAAGGAACTGAAGGACATCATCGCGATCCTGGGCATGGACGAACTGTCCGAAGAGGACAAGCAGGCCGTGTCGCGCGCCCGTAAGATCGAGCGCTTCTTCAGCCAGCCGTTCCACGTGGCCGAAGTGTTCACCGGTTCGCCGGGCAAGTACGTGCCGCTGAAGGACACCATCCGTGGCTTCAAGGCCATCGTCGATGGCGAGTACGACCACCTGCCGGAGCAGGCGTTCTACATGGTCGGCGGCATCGAAGAAGCGGTCGAGAAGGCCAAGAAGATGGCCGAGAAGGCCTGATCCGGGGCGGGCGGGAGCGATCCTGCCCGACCTGACGCCGGCGCCGGGCAACCGCCCGCGCCGGTGGACTCCCACGGCGGCATTGCGCCGCCGCGAACAGCGAAGAGATTTGCATGAGCACGATCCGTTGCGACATCGTCAGCGCCGAGCAGGAAATCTTCCGTGGCGAAGCGACCCTGGTCGTGGCCACCGGTGAGCTGGGCGAACTGGGCATCGCGCCCAAGCACGCGCCGCTGATCACCCGCCTGAAGCCGGGCAAGGTGGTGGTGACCACGCCGAATGGCGAGCAGCTGGATTTCGCCATTTCCGGCGGCATCCTGGAAGTGCAGCCGCAGGTGGTGACCGTGCTGGCCGACACCGCGATCCGCGCGCAGGACATCGACGAAGCCTCGGTCCGCAAGGCCAAGGAAGAAGCCGAGCGCATCCTGGCCAACCGCGGTGAAGCCATGGAAGTGGCCGAAGCCCAGCAGAAGCTGGCCGAAGCCGTCGTCCAGCTGCAGGCCCTGGAACGCCTGCGCAAGACCCTCAAGCACTGAGGTTCCGCGCTGCATCCACGAAAACGCCGGCCCTGCGCCGGCGTTTTTGTTCGGGTGGCTGGGTAGAGTCGACCGGGTGGATTCGACTGGGTAGAGTCGACTGGGTAGAGTCGACTGTTAGTCGACTGCTCTACGTTCAGGCCGCGAAAATCCCGCGCTGCGAGCGTTAGTCGACTACCAGTCGACTCTACCAGTCCCGGTCCCCAGTCCCGGTCCCCAGTCCCGATCCCGATCCCGATCACCGATCCCGGTCCCCGATCCCGATCCCGGTCCCGGTCCCGGTCCCGGTCCCGGTCCCCGATCCCGATCCCGATCCTGGTGCCGTCTCAGCGATACACCACGTACCGCATCAGCAGGAACGACACACACGCCAGGCCGCCTTCCACCAGCGGTTTGGCCAGCCAGGTGTACTGCAGGCCCAGCGCATGGTCCACCAGGCTCACCAGCAATGTGCTCGCCACGGTGAGCAGCAGCCATAGATTGAAAAAGCGTGCAAATCGCTTCCATCCCAGCTTGCGGGTGCCGGCCTCGGCAAAGGTGTAGCGGCCGTTGAGCCAGAAGCCCAGCAGCATGCCGGCCAGGCGCCCGGCGATGTTGGCCGGCGCCACGGGCATGCCCAGTGCGGTGGTGACCACGAACACGAGCCAGTCGAGCAGCAGCTGCACGAGCCCGATGACGAGGTAGGCGCTTCCCTGGCGGACGAGGCTCATCGGCATGGCGAAGGGAGGAGGGATGCCCATGTTAACGGCGCACGCTCTAGAATCACCGGCAACGAACCACGGACCGCCGTTCCCATGACCCAACCCCTGCACGTCATCATCCTCGCCGCCGGCGCAGGCAAGCGCATGAAGTCGGTGCTGCCGAAGGTGCTGCAGCCGATCGCGGGCCAGCCGATGCTGGCGCACGTGATCGACGCGGCCCGTGAGCTCCAGCCGGCGGCGATCCACGTGGTCCATGGCCATGGCGGCGAGGCGGTGCGCCAGTACTTCGCCGGCCAGCCCGACCTGCAATGGGCCGAACAGGCTCAGCAGCTCGGCACCGGCCATGCGGTAGCGCAGGCGATGCCCCAGGTTCCCGACCTGGCGCAGGTGCTGGTCCTGTACGGCGACGTGCCGCTGATCCGTGCGCAGACCCTGCGCGACCTGCTCGCACAGCCGGGCCGGCTGGCGGTACTGGTGGCCGATGTCGATGACCCGACCGGATATGGCCGCGTGCTGCGCGATGCCGAGGGCAAGGTTGGCGCGATCATCGAGCAGAAGGACGCCACCGATGACCAGCTGCGCGTGCGCACGATCAATACCGGCATCATCGCCGCCGAATCGACTGCGCTGCGCCGTTGGCTGTCGCAGCTTTCCAACAGCAATGCACAGGGCGAGTACTACCTCACCGATGTCTTTGCGTTTGCCGCCCATGAATACACGCCGGCCGAAATGGCGCTGGTGGCCGACGCGCAGGAGGCCGAAGGGGCAAACGACCCCTGGCAGCTCTCGCAGCTGGAGCGCGCCTGGCAGCGTCGTGCGGTACGGGCCTTGTGCGCACAGGGGGCGCGCGTGCGCGATCCGGCCCGGCTCGACATCCGCGGCACTGTCACCGTGGGCAGCGACGTGCTGATCGACGTCGATGTCGTGCTCGAGGGCAACGTGGTGCTCGGCGACGGCGTCACCGTCGGTCCGTTCAACCGTTTGAAGGACGTCAACCTTGGGCCGGGCACCGAAGTGCGTGCGCACTGCGACCTGGAGGGCGTGGTTACCGAGGGCGCCGCGCAGATCGGCCCATTCGCGCGCCTGCGACCGGGCACCGTGCTGGCCGATGGCGTGCACGTCGGCAACTTCGTCGAGACCAAGAAGGTCACGCTGGGTGTCGGTAGCAAGGCCAATCACCTCACCTACCTGGGCGATGCGGTGATCGGCAGCAAGGTGAACATCGGCGCTGGCACCATCACCTGCAACTACGATGGCGTGAACAAGTCGACCACCACCATTGGCGACAACGCGTTCATCGGCTCCAACAGCTCGCTGGTGGCACCGGTGACCATTGGCGACGGCGCGACCATTGCCGCCGGTTCGGTCATCACCCGCAACGCGCCGGACGGCAAGCTGACACTGGCGCGTGTCCGACAGGAAACCATCGATGGCTGGAAGCGCCCGCTCAAGAAGTCCTGAGCCCCGCATTCCCCGCCCCGATGAACTCGGTGTGCTGCCCGGCATCGAGCAGCGCGCCGGCGAGGTGTTGAGGGGCCATGAGGCCTATCCGGTGTTCGCCGGGCATGGCCTGGACCTGCCGACACTACAGGATGGCCTTGAACGCGGGCAGCTGTGGGTGGTGGATGCGGCAGACGGTGGCATCGCCGGCTATCTGCTTGCCGGCGAACTGGCAGGTGAGTTCCACGTGCTGCAGATGGATGTGGACCCTGCACACGCGCGGCAAGGTCATGGGCGCACGTTGTTGCGCCATGCATTGGTACAGGCCCGGGCGGCGGGCTATCGCTCGGCCGTGCTGACCACGTTGTCCGACGTGCCGTGGAATGCGGCCTTCTATGCCAGTGAAGGGTTCGTCGCCGTACCGGAGGCGGAGTGGGGTGCAGGGCTGCAGGCGGTGATGGCCGAAGAGGCCGCGCTGGGGTTTCCGATGCATCTACGCGTGGCGATGCGGCAGGCCTGGTAGGTGCCGACCTCGGTCGGCAAATCCACGCATCGCGTGGATCTACCCGATCGGTCCGCTCAACCCACCGGCAGCAGGATCGACACGCACAACCCGCCATCGCCGCGGTTCTGCAGTGACACCCGTCCGCCGTGGGCCTCCACGATCTCCCGCGTCAGCGCCAGCCCCAGCCCGGTGCCATTGCGCTTGGTCGAATAGAACGGCATCAGTGCGTTCTGCAGCACCTGCTCGTTCATGCCCTTGCCGCGGTCAAGCACGTCCAGGCGCAGCCACTGCGGCAGCCGGGTCAGCTGTACCTGCACATCGTCGTTGGGCGGCTCGGCTTCAGCGCAGGCTTCGTGCGCATTCTTCAGCAGGTTCAACAACGCCTGCCCGAACTGCGCGATGTCGATGCGGCTGCTCAGCTCCTCGTCCGGCTCACGTTCCATGCCGAACGGGATCTGCTGGCGCAGGCTGGACAGGAACGGCGCCCAGTGCACGGTCTGCAGCTGCGGCTGTGGCAGCTTGGCAAAGCGCGCATAGCCACGGATGAAGCCTTCCAGGTGGCGTGCGCGGTCCTCGATGGTGGTGAAGATCTCGGGCAGCCGGTCAAAGCGCTCACGCTGCACCAGCACGCCGCCGGAATGGGCGAGCGAAGCAATCGGCGCCAGTGAGTTGTTGAGCTCGTGGCTGATCACCCGGATCACCTTCTTCCAGGTCTGCACTTCCTGGCGGCGCAGCTCGGCGGTCAACAGGCGCACCAGCAGCAGGTCGTGCGGACGACCGTTGAGCTGGAAGGCACGCCGCGAGAGGTGATAGACCTGCTCGTCATCCTCATCGCCGTCCTCCCCCTCGGCGTGCACCGCGAACAGGCTGTCACCGCCACGGGCGATGGCATCGCGCAGTTCCACCGGCACCTGTTCCAGCACGTCTTCCAGGCGCTGGCCTTCCAGCTTCCAGCCGCCGTGCAGCAGCTTGCGCGCGGCCAGGTTGGAGAACACCACGCGGGCGATGCCATCACCGCCGGAGGCGATCAACAGCATCGCAACCGGCGTGTTCTGCACCATGGTGTCCAGCAGCAGCTCACGTTGCACCAGGCCCTGCCGCTGCTCACGCAGTACATCACCCAGTTCCCGGTGTGCCTGCACCAGGTCGCCGAGCTCGTCATTGCCGGGCCAGTGCACGCCGAAGTTGTATTCGCCGTCGCGATAACTGCTGGTGGTGCCCGCCAGGGCACGCATCAGCGAGCGTACCGGCGCCGTGGCACGGCGCAGGGTCCACCACATCAGCGACAGCAGGATCAGCGCCGATACCGTGGTCACCACCCAACCATGGTCCATCCAGTAGGCCAGCAGCCACGGCAGTGCCGCAGCCAGTGCCAGCACCGGCAGCAGGCGCAGGAACAGGCGGAAAGTGAACGAGCGCCGCTTCATTCGCGTGGAATACCGTGGCGGTCCATGCGCCGGTACAGCGCCTGGCGGCTCAGGCCGAGCTCGGCGGCGGCCTGGGCGATGACGCCATGGTTGCGCGCCAGCACATCCTCGATGCGTGCGCGGTCGGGATCATTGCCTGCGCTGGGTGCCGGTCGTGGTGCGGCGGCTGCGCGCGGCAGGTTGAGATCGGCCACTTCGATGCGGTTGCCGGTGGCCAGCAGTTCGGCACGCTGGATCACGTTGCGCAGCTCGCGCACGTTGCCTGGCCAGGGGTGCCGCTGCAGTGCTGCGGTGGCGGCGCTGGACAGCAGCTTGCCAGCGGTCAGGAATCGCTCGGCCAGCGGCACGATGTCGCCCGGGCGGTCGGCCAGCGGCGGCAGCACCAGTTCCACCGTGTTGAGGCGGTAATAGAGATCTTCGCGGAAGGTACCCTCGCGGATCATCGCCGGCAGGTCGGCATTGGTCGCGCTGACCACGCGGACCTTGACCTGGCGCTCGCGGTTGGAACCCAGGCGCTCGAAGCGGCCGGTTTCCAGCACGCGCAGCAGCTTCATCTGCCCGCCGAGCGACAGGTTGCCGATCTCATCCAGGAACAGGGTGCCACCATCGGCGGCCTCGAACTTGCCTTCGCGCGCCTTGTTGGCGCCGGTATACGCACCGGCCTCGGCACCGAACAGTTCGGCTTCGATCAGTTCCGAGGGCAACGCGCCACAGTTGACCGCCACGAACGGGCCCTTGGCCACCAGCGAATTGGCCTGGATGATCTGCGCGATCTTCTCCTTGCCGGCACCGTTCGCGCCGGTGATCAGTACCGGCAGTTCCGAGCGTGCGACCTGGCAGGCGAGGGCGATGACGCGCTCGCTGGCGGGGTCGGCGAAGACCGCGCCGCACAGGTCGTACTTCTCTTCCAGCGCGTTGCGCTGGTGCAGTTCACGGCTGCGGCGCCGGTCCAGTTCGCGGCGTGCCTCGGACAGTTCCAGCAGGTTGTTGACCGTGGTCATCAGCTTGCGGTCGTCCCAGGGCTTGGCCAGGTAGTCGGCCGCACCGGCCTTGACCAGGTCCACTGCACTGCTCAGGTGGGTCCAGGCGGTCAGCAGGATCACCGGCAGGTCCGGATGGCGCGCACGGATCTGCGCGAACAACGCTTCGCCCTCCTCACCGGAGGTGGTGTCCTCGCTGAAGTTCATGTCCTGGATCACCAGATCGACCGGCTGCGACTCGAGCAGGGCCAGCCCATCGGCGGGCGTGTGCGCCTGCAGGGTGTCGATGTCGTGCAGGGAGAACAGCACGTCCAGCGCAGTACCCACGCTGGCGTTGTCGTCGATGATCAGGATCGCAGGCATCAAGCGGTTCTGCAGAAAGGGATGGGCGGCGCCGATGGAGCCGTTCGTGTCCACGCACCGGGAGAGCCCGGCGCCACCCATCAAGCATAGCCAAACCTGTGGCCGTGCAGGAGCGGATGATGCTCAGCGCCCGGGTGGGGCTGGCGGAGGTGGTGGCGCGGGTGGTGGCGGGACCTCCAATGCCTGTCGCCACGCAGCGGCGTTGACCGCCACCGTCAGTTCGCGCTTGTCGCGGCGCAGCAACAGATAGGCGCTGGCCGCGTGGGAATGGCGCAGTGCCTCGGCCAGATGTTCAACCCGGCGCACCGCCGTGTCGTCCACGCGGAGGATGCGATCGCCACTGCGCACGCCGAAGCGCACTTCCGGGCTGGCGGCCTCCACATGCACCTGGCCTTCGGTCGAGCGCAGCGACAGCCGCGCTCCATCGCGGCGCCATTCCAGCGTCTGTGCGCTGCCACCACCGGCCAGCGCCGGCAGGGGCAGGAGCAGCATCAGGCACATCGCGCAGGCACGCATCTCACGCGCCCCGCGTGGCGACCGCAGGCGGTACCGCCGCCGCACGCCGTGCCGGACCGAACACCGCAATCTGGCCCAGTATCCACAGCAGCAGCGCACCCAGCGGCAGGTAGTACAGCGGCATGCGCGGCAGCTCGTACAGGTTCATCAGGGCCAGGTTGATCGCGTACGCGGCCAGCATGCCCAGCACGATGCCCAGCGAGGCCAGCAGGAAGTTCTCGGTCTGGAAGTAGCGCAGGATCTGCCCGCGGGTGGCGCCCAGCGCACGGCGGATGCCGATCTGCTTGCTGCGCTGCTGCACCCAGAAGCTGGCCAGGCCGATGATGCCCAGCGCGGTGACCACCAGCAGCGAGATGCTGACGGTGATCAGCAGGCCGACCATCGCGCGGTCGTTCTTGAAGAAGTCCTTGCGCTGGTCTTCATAGGTCAGCTTGTCGCGCATCAGGCGGTTGGGGTCATTGCGCTCCAGCGCGGCGGCACCGGCATCGAGCACCTCCTGGCGGCGTTCCGGCGAAGTGCGCAACACGTACGTGCCCCCCTTGTCGAAGCTGACCCGGATCGGCAGCAGCATCGAGTTGGTCCAGTTGTCATTCCAGCCATTGGGTGTGCTGAGCGTGTCTACGATGCCGACCACATGCAGCGACTGCTTGCCCATGTAGTAGGTCTTGCCCAGGGCGCTGCCGTTGGGCTCCATCTTGGCGGCGGTGGCCTGGGTGAGGATGACCGGGATGGCCTTTTCCTTGGCGCCACCCTTGCTGACGTCTTCGAAGTTCTGGTACTCGTCGGGCAGGAAATCGCGGCCGGCGATCAGATTGATGCCCATCGTGGCCACCCCGTTCTCGGACAGGGTGTACATCGAAGCGTTGGTGGTCGGCCGTTCCTGGTCGATCACCCGCGAGATGCTGCTGCTGGAGGAGCCGTTGCGGAAGGGAACCTGGTTGATGATGGTGACGTTGCTGACGCCGGGAATCGCGCGCAGCGATGCCAGGTCCTCGCGGGTGCGGGACATGGCGTCGGTCTGCTTGCCGATGCCGCTGACGCGCAGCATCACCAGTTCGCTCTCGGCGATACCGCTGGGCATGCTGATTTTCTCCACGCGCTGGCTGACCAGGAACAGCGCGTTGCAGACGATGGCGCAGGTCAGTGCGACTTCCAGCACGATCAGAGCGGCAGCGGTCTTGTGCCGGCGCAGTGTGCTGAGGATGGGGCGGATGTCCATGGGAGTCCTCGTTCAGGTGCTTACTGCGACTTGAGCTGGATGGCCGGGGTGACCTGCATCGCGCGCCAGGCGGGCAGGAATCCGGCGGCGAGGCTGGCGAACAGGGTCAGGCCCAGCGCGAGCAGCAGCATGTTGCCGTCCAGGTGGGCCAGCTTTGCGTATTCCACCGGCTGCTGGCGCACCGCGAACAGGCCAAGCAGGGCCAGGCCGATACCCAGCACGCCACCGACCACGCCCACCGCGCCGGCTTCCACCAGGCACTGCAGGAAGATCTGGCCACGGCTGGCACCGAGTGCACGGCGCACGCCGATCTCACCACTGCGGCGCAGGAACTTGGCCAGCAGCAGGCCTACCGTGTTGACCAGGCAGACACCGAGGAAGCCCAGCGCCAGCCACAGCTGCAGGCGCACGTCGCTGGGCACGGCACCATTGAAGTCCAGCCATTCCATCACGGTGCGCAGGCGCACGTTCGGTGGGTGCTTGAAGCGGCCTGCCTCGCGCTGCTGGGTCGAATAGTTCTCCAGGTAGCGGCGGTAGTCGCCGGCCTTGGCCGGGTCCATTTCCACCCAGTACTGCAGCCACGCGCACGGTGCATTGAGCGAGTAGCTGTTGCCGTCCGGGTTTTCGCCGAAGCAGTTCATGTTGCCGTTGTTGCCGAGCTTCAGGTCGAACGAGGTGGAGATCGGCAGCAGCAGGTCTTCGTTCTTGCCGTAGCTGCCGGTGGTCAGGTCGTAGAAGTGCGGCTCCGGGCTCCATTCCTTCATCACGCCGACGATGCGGTAACTCTGGCCTTCCATGCGCAGGTCGCGGCCCACGCTGTTGGCGCCCTGGTACAGCTTGTCGTTGAGCGCCTTGGAGATGACCACCACGCGTGCGCGGCCTTCATCGTCCTCGCGCGTCCAGGGGCGGCCGTACTGCATGGGCACCTCGAACATCGGGAAGAAATCGGCCGAGGTCCAGCGGGTGTCGATGCTGAAGGGCTTGAGCGTGCTGTTGTCCGGTTCGATGGTGCCGCCGCCGCCGCTCATCAGCGCCTGGCGCTCGCCCTTGGCCTCGCGCAGCAGCGCTTCACCGTCGAAGCGGGTCAGCTGGGTTTCCGGTTCCTCGCCGGCGACATAGGCGCCGGTCGCGGCATCGAGCTGCACGTAGAACAGGCGGTCACTCTTGCCCGGAATCGGGTCGCCGGACAGCACGTGGAATACGGTCAACGTGGTCATCGAGGCGCCGATGCCGAGCGCGATGGCGATCACCATCAGCGCGGTCAGGACCTTGTTGCGGCGGAAACTGCGCGCCGCCAATCGGGCGTAGTAGGCGAACATGGTCGGGCCCTCACTCGTTGACGGCGACGATGTGGCGCAACGGCGTGGCCAGCACCGGCTCGCGCACCAGGTCGGTCACCTGGCCATCGACGATGTGCACGTTGCGCTGCGCACGCGCGGCCAGTTCCGGGTCGTGGGTGACCATCACGATGGTGGTGCCGGCGGCGTTGATCTCCTCCAGCAGCTCCATCACGCCCCGGGCCATCTGCGTATCCAGATTGCCGGTCGGTTCGTCGGCCAGCAGCAGGCGCGGGCTGCCGGCCAGCGCACGCGCGATGGCCGCGCGCTGCTGCTGGCCACCCGACAGTTCATTCGGATAGTGCTTCATGCGCGAGCCCAGGCCGACCTGGGTCAGTGCCTTCTCGATGCGTTCGCGGCGCTCGTTGGCGCTCATCCTGCGATAGCGCAGCGGAACGTCGACGTTGTCGAACAGGTTCAGGTCGGGGATCAGGTTGAAGCCCTGGAAGATGAAGCCGATCTTCTGGTTGCGCAGGCGGCTGCGGGCGTCGTCGCCCAGCGTGCTCACGTCCTGGCCGTCCAGCATGTAGGTACCGCTGGTGAAGGTTTCCAGCAGGCCGGCGATGTTGAGGAAGGTGGTCTTGCCGGAGCCGGACGGGCCGGTGACCGCGACGAACTCACCTTCCTTGACCTGCAGTTCCAGCGAGCGCAGTGCGTGGGTTTCCACCTGTTCGGTGCGGAAGACCTTGGCGACCGAACGCATTTCGAGCATGTACATGGGGTGTCCTCTCTCCAGGATTCAGGTATCAGGTATCAGTTGACGGAGACGCGTTCGGCGTCCTTGAACAGGTCGCTGCCGGAGACCACGATGCGGTCGCCCGGCTGCACACCCGACTTGATTTCCACTTCGCCCAGGCTGCTGACGCCCAGTTCCACCGGACGGCGCACGGCGGTGCGGCCATCCATCACGTAGGCCATGCCATTGCCCTGTTCGACGAACGGGCCGCGCTCGACCTTGAGCACGTTCCTGCGGGTATCGAGCAGCACGCGCACCGACATCCGCTGGCTCTGGCGCAGGCCTTCCGGCTGCGCGCTGGCAAAGCGCACGCGGGCATTGACCTCGCCGTTGACCACTTCCGGCGACACCGCGCTGATCTCACCCGGGAACGGCTGGCCGTTGCCACCGGTCAGCTGTGCCGGCATGCCGATCGCCAGGTCGCGGGCGAAGCTCTCCGGCACCTTGATCTCGACTTCGAACTTGGACAGGTCGACCACGCCCAGCACCGGGGCATTGGCGGCCAGGTTGGTGGACTGCACCGCCTGCACCTGGCCGACCTGGCCATCGAACGGGGCACGCAGCGTCAGCGCATCGACCTGGCGCTGTACTTCGGCCACCACCGCCTTCTGGCGATCGGCCAGCAGGCGCTTGTTGCGGGCATCCAGATCCGCGCCCTGGCTCTGCAGGCGGGCATCGGTGGTGGCGTTGGCCAGGGTGATGTCGGCCTTCTTCAGCGAGTCCTTGGCCTTGGCCAGGTCGATCTGCGGCACCGCCCCGCCGTCGTAGCCGCGCTGGTAGCGCTGCAGGTCGCGGTCGGCGGCCTGCCGTTCGATGGTGGCCTGGTCGGTTTCCTTGCGCGACTTGGCGCGGGCCAGGGTGGCGTCCAGCGCGGCACGGCTGGCCTCGGCCTCCAGGCCGGCCAGGGTGGCCTGTTCCTGGGCCAGCTTGCTGCGCAGTTCGGGGCTGTCGATGACCGCCAGCTCCTGCCCCTTCTTCACCACGTCACCGGCGACCACCTTCAGGTCCACGGTGCCCGCAGAGATGGCATACAGAACCGGGCTGTTGGCGGCGATCACGCGGCCGTCGGCGGCGATGTCACGGACCAGGTCGCCCCGCTTCACTTCGGCGATGCGCACGCGGCTGCTGTCGAAGGAGCGGCTGGCGTTGGACCAGGCGTGCACGGCCCAGCCGATGCCGGCGAGCAGGGCGATCGTGCCCAGCGCCGGCCAACGGTAACGGAGCCAGTTGGCGCGCGGAGCGCTGGCCGGAGCGGAGGAAACGATCTGGTCCTGGGCGGAAGTGTCGCGGATCATCGGGTGCGTGCCTGACGGTGGTAGCCAGTACCAAGCACGTAGCGTGCCAACTTTAATTCCTTATGGGTCAAGGGGGTGGGGCTTGATGTGAAGTGTCCGGGTGTCCGCGGACACCTTTCCGGACACTTTCATTAAGCGGACAGGAGGGGGAAGCCGGGCACGCAGGCTAGAATGCGACAATCGTCTTCAAGGAAACGCGTGACATGTGTGGAATCGTGGGTGCGATCGCTGATCGCGACGTAGTGCCGGTGCTGATCGAGGGTCTGAAGCGCCTTGAGTACCGTGGTTACGATTCCTCGGGTATCGCGGTGATCGACCATGCCGAGCGGTCGGAGGTGCGTCGCGTGCGTCGTACCGGCCGAGTGTCGGAAATGGCCACGGCGGCCGAGGCCGAGGGCTTCAACGCGGTGCTGGGCATCGGCCATACCCGCTGGGCCACCCACGGTGGTGTCACCGAGGCCAATGCGCATCCGCACATCAGCCAGGGCGTGGCGCTGGTGCACAACGGTATCATCGAGAACCACGAAGAGCAGCGCGAGAAGTTGCGCGCGCTGGGCTACACCTTCGAGTCGCAGACCGATACCGAAGTCATCGCACACCTGATCCACCACCACCTGAAGGATGGCGACGACCTGCTGGTGGCGCTGCAGCACACGGTGAAGGAACTGACCGGCGCCTACGCGCTGGCCGTGGTCAGCCGCGCCGAGCCGGAGCGCTTCGTCTGCGCGCGCATGGGCTGCCCGCTGCTGATCGGCCTGGGCGAGGGCGAGAACTTCGTTGCCTCCGACGTCTCGGCGGTGATCTCGGCCACCCGCAAGGTCATTTTCCTGGAAGAGGGCGATACCGCCGAGATCCGTCGCGATGGCGTGCGCATCTTCGACGAGCACGACCGGCCGATCGAGCGCGACGTGCATCTGTCCGATGTGTCGCTGGCATCGCTGGAGCTGGGCCCGTACGGCCACTTCATGCAGAAGGAGATCCACGAGCAGCCGCGCGCGCTGGGCGACACCATCGAGGCGGCGATCGACGCCGGTGGTTTCCCGGCCGGGCTGTTCGGCAAGAACGCCGAAGCGGTGCTGTCGGGCATCGAGGGTGTGCAGATCATCGCCTGCGGCACCAGCTACTACGCCGGCCTGACCGCGCGCTACTGGATCGAAGCCATCGCCGGCCTTCCGTGCAGCGTGGAGATCGCCAGCGAGTACCGCTATCGCGCGGCCTACGCGAACCCGAAGCATCTGATCGTCACCATCTCCCAGTCCGGCGAAACGCTGGATACGATGGAAGCGCTGAAGTACGCCAAGTCGCTCGGCCACAAGCACACGCTGTCGATCTGCAACGTGCCGGAAAGTGCGATTCCGCGCGCCAGCGAACTGGTGTGCTACACCCGTGCCGGTGCCGAGATCGGCGTGGCCTCGACCAAGGCCTTCACCACCCAGCTGGCGGCCCTGTTCCAGCTGACCGTGGTGCTGGGCAAGCTGCACGGCCGCATCGACGCGGCGCAGGAAGCGGACTACCTCGAGCAGCTGCGCTTCCTGCCGGGCAGCGTGCAGCACGCATTGAACATGGAGCCGCAGATCGCTGCGTGGGCCGAGCGTTTCGCACGCAAGAGCAGCGCGCTGTTCCTGGGCCGTGGCCTGCATTACCCGATCGCGCTGGAAGGCGCGCTCAAGCTCAAGGAAATCTCCTACATCCACGCCGAGGCCTACCCGGCAGGCGAGCTGAAGCATGGCCCGCTGGCGCTGGTGGACGAGGACATGCCGGTGGTGGTGATCGCGCCGAACGACAGCCTGCTGGAGAAGGTGAAGTCGAACATGCAGGAAGTGCGCGCGCGTGGCGGTGAACTGTTCGTGTTCGCCGACCAGGACAGCAACTTCAACGAGTCCGAAGGCGTGCACGTGATCCGTACGCCGCGTCATGCCGGCGTGCTCAGCCCGATCGTGCACACCATTCCGGTGCAGTTGCTGGCCTACCACACCGCGCTGGCGCGCGGCACCGACGTGGACAAGCCGCGCAACCTGGCCAAGAGCGTGACGGTGGAGTAACACCCGTCAGCTCGGTTGGAGGTTGCAAGCGAAGGGGGCCGTGTGGGCCCCCTTTCGTTTGTGCCGGTGGCAGCGGCAAGTGGGACAGCGACAGGGTGTTCTGTCCACCGTCGGCAGCAGGCAATCAATCTTTAACGCGTAGCATCGCGTGTATTCAGCGGCGGTTTCAGCCGCGGTGCCATTCTCTGGATCGTCGGTTGGTTCCCACGACGAACTGTCCTATCGATGCCGGTAGTGACCGATGGTCGCAGTCGTAGAATCGATTTGACCGAGGTCCGGGTTGAGCGGTTGAGCCCACCTCGTTCGCGTTGCAGCACGTCGTCTGCCGATCCGTTCCAAGCGGCAGCCGGGTGCGCCAGACGTGCGCTGAAAGGTCTGTTCCCGGGGAGGGGGCGTATCGGAAGAGCACACTTTTTGACTTCAGTGACCTGCACCAGGAAACAAGAATGAACGTCCGCGAACTCCTGCAATCCAAGAAAGAAGCTGTCATCACCATCGATGCCGAAGACACCATCGGTGCCGCCGCCCACAAGATGAGCGCGCACAGGATCGCTGCACTGGTGGTGATGAAGGACGATGCCCCGGTCGGCATCATTTCCGAGAAGGACATCGTGCGTACCCTGGCCGACGACGGCCCGCAGGCCGGCCGCCGGGTGATTTCCAGCCTGCCGTCCACCGGCCTGGAGGGCATCGCCCCGGAGGCCACCCTGAAGCAGGCCATGTCGTTGATGACGTACTCGCGGCGCCGTCATCTGATGGTCACCGAAGGCACTCGTCTGGTCGGCATCCTCAGCCTGGGCGACATCGTGAAGAACCTGCTGGGCGAGCTGGAGCTGGAAAAGGCCGTGCTGCAGGACATCTACATGGCCGCCCACTGAGGGCTGCAGCGCTGGAAGCAGAGAAGCCGGGCATTTCCCGGCTTCTTCGTTCACGGCATCGGTGAAATCAGAAAGTAACCTTCACCGAGTCGGCGCTGTAGTTGGCTGGGCCGTGGTAGACCACTTCGATGTTGTTGCCATCCGGGTCGAGCACGAACGCGCCGTAGTAGCCCGGGTGGTAAGGGCGTTCACCGGGCGCGCCGTTGTCGGTGCCGCCGGCGGCGATCGCGGCGGTATGGAAGGCATCGACGGTGGCGCTGTCGCGGGCCTGGAAGGCCAGATGGTGGCGGCCGGTCAGCTGGCCGGCGGCGGCCGTGCTGCTGGCGCTGGAAATGAACAGCTCATCGGCCCAGAAGTAGTCATCGCCTTCACCGGCGATTGGGATGCCGATCGTATCGAACACCGCCTGGTAGAAGCGGCGGCTGGCCGCCAGGTCGCGCACTACCAGCTGGATGTGGTCGATCAGGCGGCCGCGGTGCAGTTCCATCGTTTCCATACCAACCTCGCAGAAAAAGGGGACGGAGGGGATTAAGTCGCTTCCAGCCCAATAATGCCAGAAACGACTTAATCCCCTCCGTCCCCTTTTCGGGTCAGACGTTGGCGATGATCTCGACCCAGTAGCCGTCCGGGTCCTTGATGAAAGCCAGGTTCTTCATGCGGCCGTCGGTCAGGCGCTTCTGGAAGGTCACGCCCAGATCCTCGAAGCGCTGGCAGGCGGCCTCGATGTCCGGCACCGACACGCAGATGTGGCCGAAGCCGCGCGGGTCGCTGTTGCCGTCGTGGTAGACCGCGCCGTCCTGGGTTTCGGTGCCGTGGTTGTGGGTCAGTTCCAGCACGCCCGGCAGCCCGGCCATCCACAGGCGGCGGGCGTTGTCATCTTCCGGCACCGTGACGCCAGCGGGCACGTAGGCCAGGAAGTACAGGCTGAACTGGGCCTCGGGGAAGTCGCGCTTGTCGATCAGCTGGTAGCCGAGCACGCGGGTGTAGAAGTCCAGCGAAGCGGCAATGTCCTTCACGCGCAGCATGGTGTGGTTGAACACGAAGCCGGTGGTTTCGGCCGGGGCCTGGGCGGCGACGCCGGGAACATCGCGCAGGGCGGGAATGGTCATGGGGGGAGGTCCTTCAGACAGGGCCGTTGCCGGCCGGATTGAGCCATTCTACCGGCCAGCACCTGACGGCACTGCGACGTACAATGGCCGGATCGCACCGTTCCGTCCTGACAACGATTGCCCGCCATGTCGCAGCGTGAATGGGTGGCTGCCGCCATCCGCAAGATCGAAGCTGATTTCAACCGTTCCGCCGATACCCACCTGATTCCGCTGGCGCTGCCAGGGTTCGAGGGCATCGACCTGTACCTGAAGGATGAGTCGAGCCATCCCACCGGCAGCCTGAAGCACCGGCTGGCGCGCTCGCTGTTCCTGTATGCGCTGGCCAATGGCTGGTTGCGTGAAGGGCGTCCGGTGATCGAGGCCTCCAGCGGCTCGACCGCCGTGTCCGAAGCCTATTTCGCGCGGCTGCTCGGCCTGCCGTTCATTGCGGTGATCCCGGCCTCCACCTCGCCTGAAAAGATCGCCGCGATCGAGTTCCACGGCGGCCGTTGCCACCTGGTCGAACGTGCCTGCGACCTCAACTGTGATTCGGAAAAGCTGGCCCGTGAAACCGGCGGCCACTTCATGGACCAGTTCACCTATGCCGAGCGCGCCACCGACTGGCGTGCCAACAACAACATCGCCGAGTCCATCTTCAAGCAGATGGCCGAGGAGCCCAGCCCGGTTCCGGAATGGATCGTGTGCAGCCCCGGTACCGGCGGTACCGCAGCGACGCTGGGCCGCTATGTCAGCTATCGCCGGCATGACACCCGCATCCTCTGTGCGGACCCGGAAGTGTCGGTGTTCTTCGATGGCTACAAAGCCGCCGTGGCCGGTGAGCAGGACTGGCGCGGCCTGACCTGCAGCGGTGGCTCGCGCGTGGAAGGCATCGGCCGGCCGCGGGTAGAGGCGAGCTTCATCCCGACCAGTGTCGATGCGATGGTGAAGGTGCCCGATGCGCTGAGCCTGGCCGCGATGCGCCATGTCAGCCGCCAGCTGGGCCGCCGTGTCGGTGGCTCCACCGGCACCAACTTCATCGGTGTGCTGCAGGCGGCGCAGTGGATGCGCGAGGCGGGCCACCAGGGCAGCATCGTCAGCATCCTGTGCGACAGCGGCGAGCGCTACGCGCAGAGCTACTACGATCCATCGTGGTATGCGCGCCAGGGCATCGATGTCGACGGCGCCGATGCGCAACTGGCGGCGGCGGTGGCCGGGCAGGGACTGCCCGAATTGCCGTGGTGCAGCCTGGAAGCGTTGTAACGCGGCAACGCACGGCCGGCTGTGCGTCGGCTGGGGAGAGTCGACTGTTAGTTGTGATCTCTCTGTACGTTGTTCATCCGGGACATCTTTGGAAAATGGTGGTTACCACACCTCTCCAGACCCCAAAGAGCCCGGATGAACCACCATAAAAATGCCCGTTTGACCGTCCATAGTCGA
>NZ_JCAFRT010000019.1:0-69826 GCF_059368495.1 Stenotrophomonas sp. YJH_SMC_91
AGTGCTCGACTATGGACGGTCAAACGGGCATTTTTATGGTGGTTCATCCGGGCTCTTTGGGGTCTGGAGAGGTGTGGTAACCACCATTTTCCAAAGATGTCCCGGATGAACAACGTACAGAGAGATCACAGTTAGTCGACTCACGCGCGTAGCGCGGCGTTCCTGGTGTTGGAGCGAAGATCAGTCGACTAACAGTCGACTCTACCCGGTCTGCGTACCGTACCCATCGGCGTGCCACAGCCCAGCGACCTGAGGCGCAGGCGTTGGCCAGGCATATCACCGGGAAGTGATGGCAGCGGTAGAGTCGACTGTTAGTGGACTCACGCGCGTAGCGCGGCGTTCCTGGTGTTGGAGCGAAGAGCAGTCGACTAACAGTCGACTCTACCCGGTCTGCGTACCGTACCCATCGGCGTGCCACAGCCTCAGCGACCTGAGGCGCAGGCGTTGGCCAGGCATATCACCGGGAAGTGATGGCAGCGGTAGAGTCGACTGTTAGTCGACTCACGCGCGTAGCGCGGCGTTCCTGGTGTTGGAGCGAAGAGCAGTCGACTAACAGTCGACTCTACCCGGTCTGCGTGCCGCACCCATCGGCGTGCCATACCGTCATCGGCGGGCCATACCCCGTTGGCATGTCATGGGGTATGGCCGACGCCAGGTGCAGGCGCTGTCAGCCCCGCTTTCCCGCGAACCGTGCCTCGATCTCCTCCAGTGACTTGCCCTTGGTCTCCGGCAGCCAGAACGCGGCTACCAGGAAGAACACGAAGGTGCACGCCGCCCAGAACACGAACATGCTGGCGTAGCCGTAGTGGCCCACCGTGGGCAGGAAGATGGCGGCGATGGTGGTCGACACGAACTGGTTGATCAGCAGCGCGATGCTCATGCCATTGGAACGGATGCGGTTCGGCATCAGCTCCGACAGTGCCAGCCACACGCACACGCCGGGGCCGACCGCGAAGAACGCGACGAACACCAGGATGCAGGCGGCCACGGCCCAGCCGTGTGCCGGTGGCGGCACCGGGCCGATGCGCGCCTGTTCGATGCGCAGCGGCGCCTGCGCGGCACTGGCCGGGTCGGCGAACGGGTTCAGATGCAGCTTGCGGAAGAACGCACCAATCACACTGTCGGGCTGCACAGTGCCGGCGCGCTCGATGCGCAGCTCGCGATCGGTCAGGTTGTCGCTGCGCAGGGCGCGCACGTTGGTGAAATCACCGTAGGCATAGGAGACGGTCAGCTGCATCGGCCGCCCTTCGCGGTCGATCCCCGCGCCCAGGCGCTGCCACTGCGCATCATCCAGCACCAGCTGCAGGCCGTCGCCGCTGACCGCCGCCTGCAGCTGCGGCTGCACATCGGCACGGCCGCGCTCGGCCTGGAAGAACAGCGTGGCCGCGGCCAGCAGCGCCACGCAGATGCCACCACTGCCGAGCATCAGCAGGAACTTGCGGCCCTTGCGGTCGACCAGCAGCAACGCGACCACGGTCATCACCGCATTGAGCAGCTTGATCGCCACGTCGGCGCCGTTGGCCACTGAACCGGACAGGCCGGCCTGGTTGAGGATGTTCACCGCGTAGGCCAGCACCGAGTTGATGCCGGTAGCCTGGGTGCAGGCCAGCACCACGCAGGCGAGCAGGAACGGCACCACGTAGCGGCGGCTGAGCAGTGGATCGCGCTTGCCGTCGCTGCTGCTCGATTCCGGCGCCTGGATCTGGGCCAGCGTGGGCTCGACATCTGCGGCGGGCAGGACGCGCTGGAGGCTGCGGCGGGCTTCATCGATGCGGCCGCGGCGTACCAGCCAGCGTGGCGATTCGGACAGCCAGAAGATGCCGGCGCAGAACAGCAGGCCTGGCGCCAGGCAGGTCCAGAAGATGGTGCGCCAGGCGTGGTCCTTCACTGTGAACAGTTCCTGCGCCTGCTGCGCGACCGGCAGCGAACGCACGGCTTCGGCGGCGGCATCCACGGCGTGAGCGTGGTACAGGCCGATCAGGGCTGCCAGCACCAGGCCAACGGTCAGCAGCAGCTGGAACATCGCCGCACCGCGCCCACGTCGCTCGGGGCTGAGCACTTCGGCCAGGTACAGTGGAATCACTACGCCGATCAAACCGCCACTGATGCCCTGCAGCAGGCGCCCCAGCAGCAGCGGCGTGTAGCCGGAGGCCAGTGCCATGATCGGAATCGAGGCGGTGAACAGCAGGCCGGCCAGCAGCATCGCGCCGCGACGGCCGATCAGGTCGGCAACCATGCCGGCGAACAGCGAGGACAGCACGCTGCCCAGCAGCACCGCTGCCACCACGAAGCCGAGCTGCTGGCTGCTGAGCTGCCAGGCGTGGCTGGCAGTTGCTTCGAGATAGGGCAGGGCGCCGGCGATGATGCCGATGTCGATGCCGTACAGCAGGCCACCCAGGCCGCCGATGAAGAGCAGGTAGCGTACGGGCCAGCGCGGAGCGGTGCGTGCAGTCATCGGCATATCCCAGGAGATGTTTCGGTGCGGATTGCTTTCTGTAGAGTCGAGCCGTGCTCGACTGACCGCGCATGGCGCGGCAGAGCAGTCGAGCATGGCTCGACTCTACGAAGGCACGGTGCGTCAGGCTGGTGTTGCGTTCAAATCGACCACGCGCCCACCCACCACCACCTGCTGCAGGCGCAGTTCGGCGTCCAGCACCACCAGGTCGGCGCGGGCGTCGGGCGCGATGCGGCCGCGATCGCCCAGGCCCAGGTAGTCGGCCGGGAAGGTGGAGACACGTTGCGAGGCATCGGCCAGCTCCAGTCCCACCTGCACCAGGTTGCGCAGCGCCTGGTCCATGGTCAGCGCGCTGCCGGCCAGCGAACCCGTGGCCAGGCGCACGCAGCCGCCGCACTTGTGCACGCGCTGCTCGCCCAGTGCGTACTCGCCGTCGGGCATGCCGGTGGCGGCAGTCGCGTCGGTCACTGCGTACAGGCGCGGGATCGCGCGCGCGGCCAGGCGGATCACGCCGGGATGGATGTGCTGCAGATCGGGAATGATCTCGGCGTACTGCGCATGCGCGAGTGCCGCCGCCGCGATGCCCGGGCGATAGTGATCGACGCCGGTCATGCCGTTGAACAGATGGGTGAAGCCGGAGGCACCGGCCTGCAGCGCAGCAACACCTTCTTCGTAGGTACCGGCGCTGTGGCCGAGCTGCACGCGGATGCCCATTGCCGAAAGCGCGGGAATCAGCGCGGTGTGCTCGCCGATCTCCGGCGCCAGCGTCATCACACGGATCGGCGCCAGCGCGTGCAGCCGCTGTACCAGCGCCAGCGTCGCCTCGATGGTGCGGTTGGGCTGCGCGCCCAGCCGCTGCGGGCTGATGAACGGCCCTTCCAGATGTACGCCGACGATGCTGGCGGCGTCTGCATCGGGTGCGGCCATGGTGGCGGCCACGCCGTGCAGCGCGTGCTCGATCTCATCCAGGCCGGCGGTCATGGTGGTCGCCAGCAGCGTGGTGGTACCGAAGCGCAGATGGGTGCGGGCGATGGTGCGCGCCACGTCGCCGCCCTGCATCAGGTCCACCCCTGCAGCGCCGTGCACATGCAGGTCGATGAAGCCGGGCAGGATCACCGGCAGCTGCAGATCGTCAGCGCCGCTGTGGTCGTCCACCTGCAGCTGGCGCACGTGGGAATCGAAGTGGACGTGGCCACGCCGCCAACCCAGCGGGGTGAGGATGCGGCCATGCAGGGAACGGGTGTCGCTCATGCGGTGGGCTCGGCGATGATCACCTCGATACCCAGCCGCTGCAGTCCCTCGCGGGTTGCGTCGTCGATGCCGGCATCGGTGATGATGGTGTGGATCTGATCCAGCAGGGCGATGCGGTGCAGGCTGACGCGCCCGAACTTGGAGGCGTCGGTCAGCACCACGATACGGCGTGCACGCTCGACCATGCGATGGTTGAGGCGGGCTTCGGCTTCGTCATGGGTGGTCAACCCGAACTGCAGGTCCAGGCCATCCACGCCCAGGAACAGCGTGTCGAAGCTGTAGGAGTTGAGGCTGGCTTCGGCCTGGCTGCCCTGCAGCGACAGCGACTGCTGGCGCAACAGGCCGCCGGTCAGCAGCACGTTGATGCCGGCCGCGTTGGCCAGTTCCCAGGCGATGTTCAGCCCGTTGGTCATCACCGTCACGTCGCGCTGCGTGCGCAGGTGGCGGGCCAGGGTCATCGTGGTCGAGCCGGAGTCGATGATGATGTTGTCACCAGGCCGTACCAGGCGCGCGGCACACGCGCCGATCGATTCCTTCAGCGGCAGGTTCAGTGCGTCCTTTTCGTGGATGTCCTGTTCCTGCGGCGGCGTGCGCACCAGCGTGGCGCCACCGTGGGTACGGTTGGCCAGGCCCTGCGATTCGAAATGGGTCAGGTCGGCACGGATGGTCACCGCCGACACGCCGAAGCGCTCGACCAGATCGGCCACCTGCACCGAGCCGTGCTCGATCAGCAGCTGCAGGATCTGTTGCCGGCGGGAGCGGGTGTTGCGCATGGCCATTCTCGGTGTCGCGGGGAAAGGTAGAGATTAGCCGTTCGCAGCAACGGCGGCAGCCGAACCTGCGTGGTGAGTGCGGGTTCCGGCCTGGTTAGCGCTGCAGGCACGGGCGTACTCGCCCAGACACAGGCCGATACGGTGCTGCACCAGTGCGGTGGGGGTGTTGGCCAGGGCGCCTTCGCGCACGGCGCGGTACTGTTCCGGCAGGTACTGGCTGAGCAGCACCAGCGGCGGCGCGTGCTGTTCCAGGTTGGCGAACAGGGTCTGCACCGCCTGTACCAGCGCCGGCTCGCCCCAGTAGTAGCGGCAGCGGTCGCTGAAGGAGTAACTGCGCAGCAGGCGCAGCGCTGCCTCATCGCCCTGGTAGTAGGACTGCCAGTACTTCGGCTGCGCCACCATCACCTCGTCCAGTACCTGCGGCAGGCGCGAGCATTGTGCGGCCGGCAGCAGTTCGGCCTCGATCGCGGCCAGCGCGAACAGCGCTTCGCGGTAGGCGAAGGTCGCCGCCGGGCCGACCTTGAGGATGGCGAAGTGGTCGCGCACCAGCGCGTGCAGGCCGCTTTCGCGCTGGTAGTCGGTGGAGTGCGCCTCGAACACGATGCGTGGCTGCTGTTCCAGGAAGTCGGCCAGCGTGCTGGCGGCGGCCGGGTCGTACTCGTGCACGCTGCTGTGGTCGAAGTCGACGCCCGGCTGCACCACCATCGCGATCACGCGCTGCCACGCATCACGCAGCTGCGGCGTGTCGAACGCCTGCTGGTGGATGGCCAGGGTCTGCGCGGCGGCGGCCGGCGTGGTCACCTGCAGTCCCTCGGCAAGCGAGGCTTCTCCACCGGGAATCGGCACCTCGGTACCGATCACGTAGACCGGCGGCGGCAGGCCGTGTTCGGCGGCGGTGCGTTCGGCGATCTCGGCCAGCTCGGCCGAGCGTGCGGCAACGATGGCATCGGGCAGCGGCACCGGGTCATCGGCGCAGGACATGCTGCAGTCGAGATGGATCTTGTGGAAACCGGCGGCGACGTAGGCTTCGATCAGCACGCGCGCGTGGGTCATCGCTTCGGCAGCCGGGCGCTTCTGCCAGGCATTCGGGCCGAGGTGGTCACCGCCCAGGATCAGCCGCTCGCGCGGGAAGCCTTCCTCATCGGCCAGCGTGCCGACGTAATCGCGGTACTGCGGCGGGGTCATGCCGGTGTAGCCGCCGAACTGGTCGACCTGGTTGGAGGTCGCCTCGATCAGCAGCACGGTGCCATGCGCCAGCGCCACGTGCATGGCCGCGCGCAGCACCTGCTCGTTGCTGCAGCAGACGCTGTACAGGCCGACGTTGGCACCGGCGCGGTGGGAGGCAAGCAGGGTCTGCAACGGGGACATGGTCAGGCTCCGGACATCAGGAAAACGAGGGTTGGCAGGCGAGCAGGGCGGCACCACGTGCGCCACCGGCATCGCCGAAGCGCGGCGGCACGATCGGCGGCACCTGCACGCCGTTGAACAGATGGGCAGCGATGGCCGACGGCAGCTGCTGGTACAGCGGCGCGTACTGCGAGAGACCACCGCCGAGCACGATCACGTGCGGGTCCAGCGCCAGCACCAGCGCGGCCAGGCTGTGGCCAAGCAGATCGCGGTGGATGTCCAACGCCTTGCGCGCACGTGCATCGCCGGCTTCGGCCAGGGCGATCACGGCGCTGGCGTCGGCGGCGCTGCCACCGAGGTGCCGCTCGATCATCGCCACACCGCTGCCGGACACATAGCGCTCCACGCAGCCCTGCAGGCCGCAGCCGCAGTCCAGCAGCGGCAGGCCGTGGCGCTGCAGCAGGTGGCCGGGCACGCTCCAGTGGCCCCATTCGCCGGCCAGGCCGTTGAAGCCGGACAGCAGCCGGCCGTGCAGGCAGAAGCCGCCGCCGGCACCAGTGCCGAGGATGGCGCCGAACATGCTGGGGTAGCCGTCAGCCGCGCCGCCGTGCGCTTCAGACAGGGCAAAGCACTGCAGATCGTTGCCGAAGTGGAGCGGGCGCTGCAGGCGTGCCTGCAGATCCTGCGCCACGCATTGGCCGGTCAGTGCAGGCACGTTCGCGCTGAGCTGGCGGCCGCTGCGGCGGTCACGCACGCCGGGCAGGGCGATGCCGATGGCCGCATCGCTGCGGCCGAGGGCGGCGTCCGCCTCGGCCACCAGCGCCACCACCGCCTGCAGGAAGCCGTCGTAGTCACCCTGTGGGGTGGCCACGCGGCGGCGCCAGGTGACCTGCATCGCCGCATCGCACGCCACCAGCTCGATCTTGGTGCCGCCGATGTCGATGCCGTAGCAGGCGTGGGCGATCAGCTCAGCCATGGTGGATGGTGACGCCCTTGACGACGCGGTTGACGGTGCCATCCGGGAACGGGTTGTCCGGGGTCAGGCCAAGCGCGGCCGAGCGCTGCAGCGCGAACAGCTGCGCGAAGCCCAGCCACACCGGCGCCAGCCACGGGTCGTCCAGTGCCGGCACGGTGAGGGTGTATTCGTCATCGGCGCCGATGTCCGAATGCGGGCCGATCGCCAGCACCTGGCCGGCCACGCCGTCGCGGCGCAGTTCTTCCAGCAGGTCCTGTTCGTAGCGGCGCGCCAGCGGCTGCACGCTGCGCAGCACCACCACCAGGGTGTTGCCATCCAGCGTCGACTTCGGCCCATGACGGAAGCCCAGCGGGGTGTTGGCCAGCGCCAGCACGCGGCCGGCGGTCAGTTCCAGCACCTTCAGCGCGCACTCGCGTGCCAGCGCTTCCAGTGGGCCGCTGCCGAGGTAGATGATGCGGTTGAACGGGCGCTGCGCCAGCGCCGCCACCGGTGCGTCCCACTGCGCCTGGCCTTCGCGGGCCAGCGCGGCGATCTGCTTCAGGCGCGCCACGCGCGCATCCCACGGCGAACGATCGAACACGGTCAGCGCGGCCAGCAGCATGCAGGTCAGGCTGCTGGTCATGGCGAAGGCGCGGTCGCAGCTGGCCGACGGCATCAGCAGGGTGCAGGTATCGGCACGGCCGGCCCCACGGCGGGCCAGTTCGCCATCGGCGTTGCAGGTGATGTCGAGGAAGCGCGCGTCATCCACGTCGCTGCGCACGCGGTCAACCGCCGCCACGCTTTCCGGGCTGGACCCGCTGCGGCCGAACGAGACCAGCAGGGTCGGGCGGTCGCGCTGCAGGTACAGCGCCGGGTGGGTCAGCAGGCTGGTGGTGTGCACCACGCGCACATCGGCTGGCCACTGCGCGTTGATCGCGTCGGCCACCATTTCGGCGATGAAGCCGGAGCTGCCGGCGCCGGTGAACAGCACGCGCTGGTTGGGATCGTTGAGGCTGTCGCCGAGGAAGGCCTGCAGGCGGTCGCGGGCACGCGACAGGTCCTGTGCGAGGGCTTCCCACAGCGCAGGCTGCTGGGCGATTTCGGTAGCGGTATCGGCTCCGCCAAGGCGCTGCCAGGCGGACACATCGGAAAGCAGGGTGACGTCCATTCGGAGGTTCCAGTTGGGCCAGCGCACCATCTGTGTTTTCTTTCGAAATGTCAAATAGCGAAAGCAAAAAGAAAGAAAATGTGACGCCGACTTCGCTCTGCCCAGAGCACGTCGGAAAACGCAAGAATTCGCCAAATGCCGTATCGCACAATGCTTAACAGGCGTCTGCAAGCGATTACACAAAGTATTGCGGCGCAACAACTTTCGTTTCAATGGAATATATCTTCCTTTTTACTTTCAATTTGTTGACATCTTTCGAATCGCTGCCCTAGAGTCGGCCCAATCGCTTTCGAAACGCCCGGTGAACGGGTTGGGAGTCCGCGTGGAAAACTGCGTTCGTCGCTCGCCGCTGATGCTGGCCCTGTTGCCGGCATTGATGCTGGCGTCCATGCCGGCCCAGGCCGAGCCGGTCGGCAACCTGCGTTCGGTTGCCGCCAGCGCCAGCGGCGACGGCGTGCAGGGCTGGGACCTGCAGACCGACAAGGGCGCGCGCATCCGCATCGAACTGCCGGCCACCGACATCATCCGCGTGCAGGCCGGCCGCAACGGCACGCTGACCGGTGCCGGCGACAAGGCCGCACCGATCGTGCTGCCGCAGCCCAAGGCGAACGTGAAGGCGCAGCTGGAAGAAGACGCACAGGAAATCCGCGTGCGCACCGATGCACTGGTCCTGCATGTACAGCGGCAGCCGCTGCGCATGCGCCTGGAACGCCTGGACAACGGCCAGCCCACCGCGCTGTGGCAGGAACTGCAGCCGCTGGACCTGGATGCCACGCAGAGCGTGCAGGTGCTGTCCTCGCAGGCCGATGAGGGCTACTTCGGTGGCGGCCAGCAGAACGGCCGTTACCAGTTCAAGGGCCGCGAGCTGGACGTGTCCTACTCCGGCGGCTGGGAAGAGGGCGACCGCCCCAGCCCTGCACCGATGCTGCTGAGCAGCCGTGGCTGGGGCATGCTGCGCAACACCTGGAGCGATGGCAGCTACGATCTGCGCGAGGCCGACCAGGCCACGCTGCTGCACCGCGAAGACCGCTTCGATGCCTATTACTTCGTCGGCGCCGACCTGCCTAAACTGATCGAGCGCTACACCCAGCTGACCGGCCGCCCGAACATGGTCGCGCGCTGGGCGCTGTCCTACGGCGATGCCGATTGCTACAACGACGGTGACAATGCCAAGAAGCCCGGCACCGTGCCCGAAGGCTGGAGTGACGGCCCGACCGGCACCACTCCGGATGTGATCGACTCGGTGGCCAAGCAGTACCGCGCCCACGACATGCCCGGTGGCTGGATCCTGCCCAACGATGGCTACGGCTGCGGTTACAAGAAGCTGCCGGAAACCGTGCAGGGCTTGGCCAAGTACGGCTTCCGCACCGGCCTGTGGACCGAGAACGGCGTCGACAAGATCGCCTGGGAAGTGGGCAAGGCCGGCAGCCGCGTGCAGAAGCTGGACGTGGCCTGGACCGGCAAGGGCTACCAGTTCGCGATGGACGCCAACCGCCAGGCGTTCAACGGCATCCTCGACAATTCCGATTCGCGCCCGTTCCTGTGGACGGTGATGGGCTGGGCCGGGATCCAGCGCTACGCCGTAGCGTGGACCGGCGACCAGAGCAGCAGCTGGGATTACATCCGCTGGCACGTGCCGACCCTGGTCGGTTCGGGCCTGTCCGGCATGGCCTACGCCAGTGGCGATGTGGATGCGATCTTCGGCGGCAGCGCCGAAACCTTCACCCGCGACCTGCAGTGGAAAGCCTTCACCCCGGTGCTGATGGGCATGAGCGGCTGGTCGTCGAACGCACGCAAGCACCCGTGGTGGTACGACGAGCCCTATCGCAGCATCAACCGCGATTACCTGAAGTTGAAGATGCGCCTGACCCCGTACATGTACGGGCTGGTGCACGAGGCCGCGCAGACCGGTGCACCGCCGGTGCGCGGCCTGATGTGGGACAACCCGCGCGACCCGCATGCGCAGGATGAAACCTACAAGTACCAGTTCCTGCTTGGCCGCGACCTGCTGGTGGCGCCGGTGTACCGCAGCCAGGCCGCCAGCCGTGGCTGGCGCCGCGACATCCACCTGCCGGCCGGCGGCTGGATCGACTACTGGGATGGCCGCCGCGTGCAGGCCGGCGCCGACGGCCGCCAGCTCGACCGGCAGGTGGACCTGGCCACGTTGCCGGTGTTCGTGCGTGCCGGTGCGATCCTGCCGATGTACCCGTCGATGCTGTTCGACGGCGAGAAGCCGCTGGATGAAGTGACGTTCGACCTGTACCCGCAGGGCGAGTCGCAGTACACGCTGTACGAAGACGATGGCAACACGCGCCGCTACCAGCAGGGTGAGTCGAGCACGCAGCAGATCCGAGTGCAGGCGCCGGTGCAGGGCAGTGGCCCGGTGCAGGTGCAGATCGATCCGGTGCAGGGGCAGTACAATGGCCAGCTGGCGCAGCGCCGTTATGGCCTGCGCGTGCTCAGCCGCCAGGCGCCGCGTGCGGTGCAGGCCGGTGGCCGCGCGTTGCCGGCGCTGGCCGATGCGGCGGCGTTCAACGGTGCGGCTGAAGGCTGGTACTTCGATGCCAAGGAGCGCCGTGGCACGCTGCACGTGCGTACCGCTACCCAGGACATCCGCCAGCCGCTGCAACTGCAGCTGGACTTCGCGGTGGCCGCTGCGGCCGCCGACGATGCCTATCCGGCTGCGCCGGTGCTGGGCCGCGAACTGCCGGCCGACAGCCTGCTGGTGGTCAACCGCCCGGCCGAAGAGCCTGGCCATGCGCTGGAAAATGCCTTCGACGACGATCCGGCCACCTGGTTCCGCAGTGTGCGCAACCAGGCCGTGCGCACCGGTGCGCATGAGTGGGTGATCGGCTTCGGCGAGCGCAGGATGATCGACGGCATCGACATCGCGCCGCGCAACGACAAGAACTGGAAGCACGGCCAGGTGCGCGACTACGAGGTGTACCTGGGCGATAGCAATGGCGAGTGGGGCGAGCCGATCGCACGTGGCCGCCTGCAGTTGAAGGAGGGCGTGCAGCGCATCGCGTTCCCGGCCCATGCCGGGCGCCTGCTGCGCTTCCGCGTGCTGAGCGTGCAGAACCCCGAAGGCGACGGCGCCAGCAGCACCGACCCGATGGTCACCGCCGCACAGGGCAGCGCCCGCGCATTCGATGCACTGCAGCCACGCGACGTCGGCCCGATCGCCTTGTCCACCTTCCACATCCTCGAACACCAGGAACCGGAGCGACCGGCCCGGCAGCGCTATCTCTCCGAGCTGCCGGTGCCGGCCGCGCTGGCCAGCCAGGTGCGCACCGACCAGTCCTTCCGTGGCGACGCCGGCATGCGCATGAACGGCCTGCAGTTCCGCCGTGGCCTGGGCGTCGGCGCCAACAGCCGCATCGACCTGCGCCTGCAGGGCGGCTGGCACCTGCTGCGTGCCGACCTCGGCATCGACGACGCCTGCCGCACCGCCGGTGGCCTGCAGTTCCAGGTCTGGGGTGACAACCGCCTGTTGTATGACAGCGGCCTGGTGAAGGCACCCGGCGTGGTCAAGCCGGAGCTGGACATCCGAGGCCTTTCCATCCTGAGCCTGCGCACGCTGGGTGCGCAGGGCAGTCAACCCGCCCAGGTCTGCGCCAACTGGGCCAATGCCGTACTGATCGGCCAGGAGGGCGACTCCGCCAGCATCGTCGCCCCATGATCCCCTCGTAACACCGCTCCTCCCCCCGCCCATTCCGACTACGGCCCTCGTGGCCGTGGCCCGGGAGCGTTTTGCCCGCCGAACGCCCACGCGCTCACTTATTGCGCTGCACCCCTGCCAGGAGAGAACCCCGATGTTGCCCGCCCGCCACCACCGCCCCCCCTGTCGTTCGATCGCTCCGCTGTCGCTGGCCATCGCCGGCGTGCTGCTGTCGGTCGCCGTTCCTGCCTTCGCCCAGGAGAGCAAGGACAAGGCCACCGACCTGGCCCGCATCGAGGTCACCGGTTCCAACATCCGCCGCACCGACGTGGAAACCGCCTCGCCGGTGCAGGTGATCAGCAAGCAGGACATCCAGAACATGGGTGCGCGCACGCTGCTGCAGGTGCTCGACAACCTGCCGGCCGCCCGCCCGGCGCAGCAGGACGCGCGTTCGCTGTTCACCGGTTCCGATGGTGCCTCGCAGGCCAATCTGCGTGGCCTCGGTGCCCAGGGCACGCTGGTGCTGCTGAACGGTCGCCGCCTGTCGTACTACGGTGCACCGGCCGGCTTCCAGACCCAGTTCGTCAACATCGATGCGATTCCGGCCGCGGCCATCGAGCGCATGGAAGTGCTGACCGACGGCGCCTCGGCGGTGTACGGCACCGACGCGGTGGCCGGCGTGATCAACGTGATCACCAAGCGCAACTTCCAGGGGGCCGAGGTCAGCTTCACCAACGACACCTCTTCGCGCATCGACTCCTACGGCGAACGCCAGGCCAGCATCACCGCCGGCTTCGGTGACCTGGCCGAGAACCGCTTCAACATCTACGGCGCGGTGAACATGTACCGCCGCGACGCGATCCCGCTGAGCGATTTCTACGACAAGCGGCCCAACCAGTACTACGTCAACAATCCGAACTACCTCAACAACCTGCGCCTGGGCGTGGGCAGCAAGCCGGGTGAATTCAATCCGGGCACTTACTTCGCCTTCGATCCAGTCACCGGCCGCCGTGTGCAGGAAGCTGCGCCGGGTTGCAGGAACGTGCTGACCAGTGAAGCGGCCGGTCCGCGTTGCGTCTGGGAAACCTGGATGAACAACGAGATCGACGCCGGTGCCAAGTCCGAGCGCAACACCGCCTACCTCAACGGCACCTTCCTGGTCGGTGACAGCACCGAGATCTTCGCCGAGGCGACCTACACCGACATCGACCTGCGCGCCAACGGCGGCACGCCGCGCACCTACGGCACCACCACCGGCAACCCGACCAGCTGGTTCTCGCGCAATACCGGCAACACCGTCAACCAGTTCCTGTACCCGTTCCTGGGCCCGAACAACGAATACAACCACGCCAGCCCGCAGATGAAGGCGATGATGGGCGGTGTGGTCGGCCTGAACTACCTGCTGCAGGATGCCGGCCCGAACTATTTCGGCCAGCGCAATACCGACAAGAGCTACCGCGTGCTGGCCGGTGCGCGTGGCAACCGGGGCGACTGGAACTGGGAAACCGCGTTCGCCAGCGCCGGCACCCACTCCACCACCTACCAGACGATCAACGTCAACACCAAGGGCTTCGAGAAGGCCTTCGGCCCGTACACGATCGATCCAGGCACCGGCCGCGTGATCATCTCCGACCATCCGGCGTACAAGTTCGGCGAGATCAGCGAAGCCAACGCCGCGCTGATCCGTGAAGCGTTCCCGACCTTCGACATCCAGTCGTGGACCCGCCTGCACACCCTCGACGGCAAGATCGAAGGCCCGCTGTTCCAGCTGCCGGCCGGCGAGATGCGTGCGGCATTCGGCTTCAACGCCAGCCGCGAAACCTTCTACACTCCGGGCAACGCCGACGCCGCCAACGGTCTGATCACCCAGCAGGGCGGTTCCTGGTTTGACGGCAAGCGCAACACCTACGCGCTGTTTGCCGAAACCGTGGCGCCGATCACCGACAAGCTGGAACTGGATGCGGCGGTGCGCGTGGACAAGTACCCGAACTTCAGTGCCAACGTAGCACCGAAGATCGGCTTCAAGTACCAGGCGTTCGACCAGCTGATGCTGCGCGGTACCTACTCCACCGGCTTCCGTGCACCGAGCCTGGCCGAGTCCGGCAATGGCGGCGTGTTCGCCCAGCTGGGCGGCTTCCGCGACGAGCTGCGCTGCAACGAGACCAACGCCATCGCCAACCTGTTGCTGAAGTCGCAGCGGCCGGGTGATGTCGACCTCGGCAAGAACATGCTGAACGTCGACTGCAGCCGCACCGTTGCGCGCATGACCCAGCCGAACAAGGACCTGAAGCCGGAGAAGGCGAAGATCGCCACCCTCGGCTTCGTCTACGAGCCGGCGAGCTGGCTGTCGGTGTCGGCCGACTACTGGTTCATCTACCGCAACAACGAAATCGTCGCGCCGGACTATCGCCGCATGGAAGACATCATCTCGATGTCGCGCTCGCCGATCACCGACAGCGACCGCGCCAACCTGGCGCAGCTGGCGGCCATGTGTGCCGACCCGGCCAGTGGCGTGAGCTGCCCGTCGGTGCTGCCGGGCTATTCGGCCGGCAACGTGGCCAGCGTGGTGGGCCAGTACAAGAACCGGGGCAAGACCCTGATCGACGGCTTCGACATCGATGCGCGCAGCCGCTTCTCGCTGGGCGACTGGGGCAACCTGAATATCGGCCTGGCCGCCACCATCGCCAACCGCAACCGCTTCTACATGGACGCGGAGAACGGCTGGTACTACGGCGACGTGGTCGGCTACTACAACAACCCGCGCCTGCGTGCCACGCTCAATGCCGACTGGACCTACAAGCAGGTCACCACCAGCATGTTCGTCAACTACGTGGGCGGCACCAAGTGGGCCACCGACCAGGTTGATGAGGTGAGCAACAACAAGGAAACCTGCACCGGCGGCTACCTGGCCCTGCAGAAGAGCAAGTGCGATGGTGCGCCGTCGTGGTGGACTGCCAACATGAGCGTCACCTGGCGCCCGGATGACGCGTGGAACCTGAGCTTCACCGTCAAGAACCTGTTCAACCGCCTGCCGTTCTACGATCCGAACAGCTTCCTGGGTGACTCCAGTGACTACGCCACCATCTTCGGTCGTGGTTACAGTGTGACCATCGGCTACCGTTTCAAGTAATTCCGTTTGCGTGACCCGGCGGGCCGGCTACGGCCGGCTCGCTGCCAAGAGGAGAGATGTTTGCCATGAAGCGTAGGGAATTCATCGCGGCCAGTGCCGCTGTCGCCGCCAGCAGCCTGCTGCCGCAGACCCCGGCGTGGGCACGCGGGCGCAAGGTGCGCCTGGCCATGATCGGCACCGGCATGCGTGGCCTTGTGCTGCTGAAGGAGCTGGTGCGCCGCGACGATGTCGAGGTGGTCGCGCTGTGCGACATCGAACCGATCATGCTCGGTCGCGCCATGGACATGGTGGCCAAGGCCGGCAAGCCGGCCCCGAAGACCTACGGCCAGGACCGCGACACCCATGCCTGGAAGCGACTGCTGGAACAGAAGGGCATCGATGGCGTGATCATCGCCACGCCGTGGGAATACCATGCACCGATGGCGATTGCCGCGATGCAGGCCGGTGTAGCCGTGGGCTGCGAAGTGGTGGCCGGCATCACCCTGCAGGACCACTGGGACGTGCTGAAGACCCAGCTGAGCACCGGTACCCCTTACATGCTGCTGGAGAACGTCTGCTACCGCCGCGACGTGATGGCCGCGCTGCAGATGGTGCGCCAGGGCCTGTTCGGCGAGCTGGTGCATCTGCAGGCCGGCTACCAGCACGACCTGCGTGGGGTGAAGTTCAATTCCGGCGATCCGAACCAGCCGTATGACAGCGGCGTGGAGTTCGGCCCCAAGGGCTGGAGCGAAGCACGCTGGCGCACCGAGCATTCGGTGCAGCGCAACGGCGAGCTGTACCCCAGCCACGGCATCGGCCCGTGCGCGATGTACACCGGCATCAACCGTGGCAACCGCTTCACCCACATCAACGCCTTCGCGACCAAGGCGCGTGGCCTGCATGAGTACACCGTTGCCAAGAGTGGTGGCACCACCCACCCCAGCACCAAGGTGAAGTTCAAGCTGGGCGACATCGTCACCACCACGCTGGCCTGCGAGAACGGCGAGACCATCCTGCTGCAGCACGACACTTCGCTGCCGCGCCCGTACTCGATGGGCTTCCGCGTGCAGGGCACCAAGGGCCTGTGGATGGACGTGAACCATTCGATCCACATCGAAGGCCGCAGCCCGCCGCACCAGTGGGAAGAGTTCAAGAAGTACCAGGACGAGTACGAGCACCCGCTGTGGAAGCAGAACGCCGACACCGCCGCGAGTGCAGGGCATGGTGGTATGGACTGGTTCGTCATCCATGCCTTTGTTGAAGCGCTGAAGGCCAAGGCGCCGATGCCGATCGACATCTACGACGCAGTGACCTGGAGCGCGATCACCCCGCTGAGCGAGCAGTCGATCGCCAACAGCTTCCAGACCCTGGAGTTCCCGGACTTTACTGCCGGCGCGTGGAAGCAGCGCAAGCCGATCTTTGCGTTTGATGGGAAGTACTGAGATTTACCCCTTCCATGCGGTGACGGAAACGCCGGGCGATGCCCGGCGTGTCTGTTTCTGGGGCATTCGCCATGTAGAGCCGAGCCCACGCTCGGCTGCATTTCCGACACGCCCCCCCCTGCATCAGAAAGTTCTGAAATTCGACCCATTCCACAGTTTTTGACTTGAATGTGTAAACCACATCGGAGATAACGTCCCCAAGCGGCCACGCCGCATTCCGGACCAGGGACGATCCGAAGCATGACGTGAGGAGGCTGCTGCCCCACGTTCTCGTTCCCGCCGGCGCTGTGTCCGTCCAGGAAGGAGAACAGGGATGTTGAAGGCAAACTCTGGCACTTCGCTCATCAGTCTGGCGCTGTTCGTGCTGGCGTGCTCGACGTCCAGCGTGCAGGCGCAGGAGATCGAGAAGAGATGGGAAAGCTACTTCTCGATGGGAGAGCCCCGTTCCACGGAGGCGGCTGTCCAGAAAGACATACGGGCCTTCTTCGCCGAGTATGAGGTCGATAAGCCTTTCGTTTGGGAGGTCAAGCGCCAGAGGGCCCTTCCTAACAAGACGATCTATGACTATCGCGTCAAGCCCGAGAAGATCGTCACCACGGATTGGGTGTATGAGCAGAACCATCAGAAGTACGCCACGGAGGATGCCGTCCGCAGCATGTTCCTGTCGAAGAATGCGAGCGATCCGCGGTGCGCTGCCACCGTCATGACTGAAGAGGCCTGGGAGGAGGTTGGCGGGCTTGGAGTGGGAGATGACGGCAGCGTCATCAACGAGAGCAAACGCTATAAATTCGTCAAAAACAGTTACTACGAGGGGACCAAGGCCTGCTCGGAGCTGGTCTTTTGGGAACACGCCTATCGGAGTAGAACCGCAAAATGCATGAATCACCCCACGATGATGTGGGACGAGAACCTGGGCATGTGTGCCCTGATCCAGCAGGACGACCCAAACATGGCAATGCTGCTGGCGTACTGGACTTCTCCTTTGCCGCCGCAGGAGTGCAAAGTCGGTAATCCGTGCGACCCCACCACCGGCGACAAGTCTCAGCCGGAAGCGGACCTTGATCTCGGGTGGGTCCGCTTCGATCGCCAGTATCATTCCTTGACCGGCACCAGCGGCGGAGCCATGGGCCAAGGATGGACGCACTCGCACAACATTCGCCTGACGCTCGGCGTTGACGACACGGACTTTCCACCGAGTTCGGAAGTCCAGGTGGGTTTGATTGACGCTGAGGGTGGCCAGCTCGCCTTCAAGAAGGTGGGAGCGGTGTATGAGGCAATGGATGGCAGTGGGGACCGCGTGGCTCAACAGGGGAGCCTATGGTTGTTGTCGCGGGCTCAGGAGCGCATTCAGTTCGATGCCGGCGGCCTGATGCAGCGCCGCGATTTCGAAGACGGAACCTCGCTAACCTATGCACACGACAGCCGTGGCCGCCTGCTCAGCATCACCCATTCAACCGGCCGGCGCGTGGACGTCCAGTATCTCGCGCCGGGTGACGATTCGCTGATCTCGGCCCTGGTGATCGCCGGCCAGCCCGTGGTGAGCTACGCCTATTCCCCGGCCGGGGAATTGATCAGTGCGACCTACGCAGACGGTGCCAGCCGCACGTATCACTATGAGGACGCCCGCTTCCCGGGCTACCTGACCGGCATTACCGCCGAGGGCAACCAGCGTTACAGCTGGTACGGCTACGACGCCAAGGGGCGGGTCACCTGCAGCCGCCATTCCGGCGATTGCAGTCAGGCCGACGTGGGCATTGATGGCGTGCGCCTGGAGTACACCCTGGCAGGCACCACGATCGTCACCGACGCACTGGGCAAGCAGAGTACCTACGCATTGACCGCCAGCGGCGCCAGTGGCCTTCCGCGCAAGGTCAACGGCGTCACCGAGAGCAACGGCAGCATCAGTCGCACCTATCTGCCCGAGGGCACTGATTTCCGGCGCCGGCTGCAGTCGGTGACCGATCGCCGAGGCGTTGTCACCCAGTATGCCTATTCCGAGGCCAGCGATGCTGCCGCAGGCGCCATCAGCGTGACCACCACCACTGAAGCGGCCGGTACTCCGGACCAACGCGTCAGCGAAACGCGAGTGGCTCTGGACAGCAATCGGCTGGTGCAACAGACCGTCGGCAACCGTGAGATCCGCATCGTGCGCAATGCACGCCTCCAGCCGACCACCATCGCCGTGCGCGACATGGTGACCGGTGACACCCGCGTCACCACGCAGACCTACTGTGAGGCAGAGGGCCCGGAGTGCCCGCTGATGGGACTGCTGCGTAGCGTGGATGGCCCGCGTAGTGATGTGGCGGATGTCTCCACCTATGCCTACTACACCGCGGATGACGCGGGGTGCGCGGCCAATGGTGCCTGCACCTATCGCAAGGGCGACCTGCGCAGCGTGACCAATGCGCTGGGCCAGACGGTCGAGACTCTGGCCTACGACGCGTTCGGGCGGCCATTGTCGGTCAAGGACGCCAACGGCGTGGTGACTGATTACACCTACCATCCCCGCGGCTGGCCGACCTCCATCACCGTGCGCGGCGCGACCACGACCGAGGATCGGGTGACCCAGATCAGCTACTGGCCGACCGGCCAGGTGCAACAGGTCACCGAGCCTGACGGCAGCAGCGTTACCTATGTCTACGACGCCGCCCAGCGGCTGACGGATATCGCCGACAACGCCGGCAACACCATTCACTACACGCTGGACAACGCCGGCAACCGCCTCAAGGAAGACACGCTGGATACTGGCGGCACGCTGCGTCGCACCCTGGCGCGGACGTTCAACACGCTTGGCCAGCTGACCGCGCTGAAGGATGCGGGCAACCACGCCACCGGCTTTGCCTACGATGCCAACGGCAACCCGCAGACGATCACCGACGCACTGCAGCGCGTGACCAGCCAGCAGTACGACCCGCTCAACCGCCTGGCGCAGACCCTGCAGGACGTCGGCGGCGTCGCGGCGGAGATCCGCAGTCAGTACAACGCGCTGGACCAGGTCACCCGGGTCACCGACCCGAAGGGCCTGCATACCACCTACGCCTACAACGGTTTCGGTGATCTGACCGGCCAGGTCAGCCCGGACAGTGGCGCCAGCAGCTTCACCGTGGACGCCGCCGGCAACCGCAAGACCGCCACCGATGCGCGCGGCGTCACCGCCACCTATCACTACGATGCGCTCAACCGCCTGATCGGCATCGCCTATCCGGACCCCAATCTGGACGTGGGCTACAGCTATGACGTGGCGCCGGCCGCCTGTGCCGCCGACGAGCGCTTCGCCAAGGGCCGCCTGGGGCAGGTGCTGCACGCAAATGGCAGCACCCAGTACTGCCATGACCGTTTCGGCCAGGTCACCCGCAAGGTGCAGACCGTCAATGGTGTGGCCACCACTCTGCGCTATGCCTACAGCAAGTCGGGTCGCTTGACCGCGTTGACCTACCCCGACGGCAGCGTGGCCGACTACGTGCGCGATACCCAGGGCCGCATCAGCCAGATCGGCCTCACCCGCCCCGGCCAGGCGCGCCAGATCGTGGTGAACAACGTGACCTATGCGGCCTTCGGCCCGGCCACCGGCTGGGCCTATGGCAATGGGCGGCAGCTGCAGCGTCCGCTGGACTTGGACTATCGCCCGCAGGCGGTGCACGACCCGGCTGCGGGCGGTCTGTCGCTGGGCTACGGCTACGACCCGGTCGGTTCGATCACCGAGCTGAAGAACGGCGCAGGTCCGACGGTGCTGGCCAAGTACGCCTACGACACGCTGGGCCGCCTGACCCAGACCCAAGACGGCGCGACCGGCACGCCGATTGAAACCTATGCCTACGACGCCACCGGCAATCGCACCGCGCTGACCACCTCGGCAGGCACCGCCAGCTACACCTACCCCGCAACCAGCCATCGCCTGACTGCGGTGGATGGCGAAGCGCGCACCCATGACGCAGCGGGCAATACCACCAGCATCGGCAGCAAGACCTTCACCTACAGCGATGCCAACCGCATGAACGCGGTGAAGCAGGGCGATGCCGTGCTGGAAAGCTACGGTTACAACCATCGCGGCGAGCGCGTGCTGCGTACTCCAGCCGGTGGCGCAGCTCAGATCACGCTGTACGATGAGGCCGGGCAGTGGCTGGGCAACTACTCGGCCACGGGGCAGGCGCAACAGCAGGCCATCTGGCTGGATAACTACCCGGTGGCGCTGATCAACGTGCCGGGCACCGGCGTGCCGGAACTTGCCTACGTCCAACCAGATCATCTGGGCACACCGCGCGTGGTGATTGATCCGGTGAGTGATGTCGCGATCTGGGAGTGGAACAACAGGAGCGAGGTGTTCGGCAACCAGATTCCGAGTGCCGATCCCGATGGCGATGGTGTGGCGTTCGAGCTGGCGCTGCGATTCCCGGGCCAGCAGGCCACGGATGCGAGTGGGTTGTTCTACAACTACCAGCGGGAATACGACCCGGCGGTGGGGCGGTATTCGCAGAGTGATCCGATCGGTTTGAGAGGCGGAGCTTCAATCTACTCGTACACAGGAAATGATCCGTTAGACTTTGTCGATCCATTAGGACTTCTCCGCTATCACTCGTGGGTCAGCAAGAAGTACCCCGCGACGACGGAATTCTTGAATGGAACGAAAGATCGAATGACCAGTCGCAAATATGATGGATTCCAGCGATACGGAAACATCGGACAGGGGCATCTTGATCAGCTTCTATCGAAATGCGATGGGCCAGTCATTACGCCAAAATACATGAGGCATGACGATGGTAGTTACGCGCCTGGCTCGGGTGAGATATTTATTCATGAGACCTATTTTGACCGCTTCGAATCGGGTGACCGAAGCCCAGAACTCCTGCAGAAGCTGGAAAGAACACTGGAGCACGAGTTGGTTCACTTCTCGGAGTATTTCTGGAACAAAAATCAGTACAAGGGCGAGGAGGGTTGGAGCTATGAAGAGTATGTCTATGGGATCAGAAGGCCTGCTTCACACTAACCTCTTTCGCGTTGGCTTGTGCTTGATAATTGCATTTACCCTATTTGGATGCGCAAAGTCATCCAGTGAAAGAGGTGCTCCGTGTAGTCATGATCCGGTGGCAATCATCCAGGCGGCATCCTCGGATTCAGCGCTTTCTGCATACGGAGGAGATGGATGGGGATCTTCACGGATAAACGTTCTATGGGATGGCGATGAATCGTCATCTTCATTGCCGTTGTGCGAAGCCAACGGCGGGAGATTTCAGTTCGTAAAGTCGTCGTCATATGATCGCACTTCGCCATTCATTGCCATTGAGAAGTTGTACTTTGATGACGATGCTGCTTTCATGGAAATCGGATTCCCTCCGACAGGAAAGAACGCAGATGTGTTCTTGAGAAAAGAGGAAGGAGTATGGCGGGTCAAGAAGACACATCTATGGGAGAACTAGCCCCATCCACATCGGGTCTCTACGTTTGCTCCGTCTGCCCTAGCATCCCGTGCGTCGGACCCGAGCTGATTCTTCTCGAACGCTACCTCCATGATCGCCATTGTTCGGTAGCACACGCCGCATGTGCGGCGTGTGTTCCATAACATCCGCATCGGGCCTGCTTTAATCAGCAGGCCACAGCGCAGCCACCCGGTCCGCCCACCAGCTCGGTATCCGACTAGATCACGGGGGGCGTGTGGCGTGCGGCAGCTCTCACTGGACGAGAACACTGGTGGGGCCAAGGGACTCAACAGGAAGCAATCAGTACCCATACTCAACTGAACGCCGTGCTCTCCCAGGTATCCTCGCCCCCTGGTCAGACCGCGACGGCAGTCAGTGCAGTAGCATCCAAGTATCCCGTACAACTACTGAGCCGCGCTGCCTCGGGTTTCGGTGTCAGTTATATATTTTCACCAGCGGTAAGGATCCCGGTATCCGGCTCGCTGTCTATGTTCATCCTTTAGAGTTACCTATCAGCATCCTGATGCTGTCGCAGCGGCGGCAATAGTTGGTGAGGAGGTTTGCCGGTGAGGTCGATACTTTCATTCACGTGCTCCTTCTGCGGGGCACGTGAACAGAGCTTCTCTACATTCAATTCACTTAACAGGTCGGTGCGGAAGTATTGCGGGCGTTGCGGATTCGGCGTCGAGTCTGTACAGATATGTGCTTCTTCTACTCTATGCTCATGTACTGGCCGTCATCGCTGCATTACCTTCGTGCTTGCGGTTACAGGCAATAAATGGTGGCTGGCCCTGACAGTTGTAATAGTGTTTGCACTCTTGGTCCTCGCTCCTGCCATGGTAATTCACGCCAAAAACGCGGTGCGTTGCGCGGGTACGGAATCGTAGAATTGCCATCCTTGGACTCAATCGGCCGCAACGACCTCTGAACTGAAGAACGGCACATGCTCGACGGTGCTGGCCAAGTACGCCTACGACGCTCTGGGCCGCCTGACCCAGACCCAGGACGGCACGACCGGCACGCCGATTGAAACCTATGCGTATGACGCCACCGGCAATCGTACCGCGCTGACCACGTCGGCAAGCACCGCCAGCTACACCTATCCCGCAAGCAGCCATCGCCTGACTGCGGTGGATGGCGAGGCGCGTACCCATGACGCAGCGGGCAATACCAGCAGCATCGGCAGCAAGACGTTCACCTACAACGATGCCAACCGCATGAACGCGGTGAAGCAGGGCGATGCTGTACTGGAGAGCTACGCCTACAACCATCGCGGCGAGCGCGTGCTGCGTACTCCAGCCGGTGGCGCAGCTCAGATCACCCTGTATAACGAAGCAGGGCAGTGGCTGGGCAACTACTCGGCCACGGGCCAGGCGCAGTTGCAGGCCATCTGGTTGGACAACTATCCGGTGGCGCTGATCAATGTGCCGAGTACCGGTGTTCCGCAGCTGGCCTACGTGCAGCCGGATCATCTGAGTACGCCGCGCGTGGTGATCGATCCGATGCGCGATGCGGCGATCTGGGAGTGGAACAACAAGAGCGAGGTGTTCGGCAACCAGATTCCGAACGCTGATCCGGATGGGGATGGTGGGGCGTTCGAGCTGGCGCTACGATTCCCGGGCCAGCAGGCCACGGATGCGAGTGGGTTGTTCTACAACTACCAGCGGGAGTATGACCCGGCAGCGGGGCGCTATTCGCAGAGTGATCCGATGGGATTCGACGGAGGGGTATCTACCTTCTCCTATGTATCAGCTGATCCAGTGCAGGCGGTTGATCCGCTCGGACTGCTGGCCAATTGCACTTGCGTGGACGGTGGAGTTCATATCGACATCCCTATTCGCTTCAGTGGTGAGGGAGCTACTCCTGAGACTTTGAGAAAAATGATAAATGCAATTGAATCGACCTGGTCTGCGCCCGGATTTACAGTGACTGCTAGCCAGCCGGAGAAAGGTCGGTTAAACCGTGTTGAGGTTCCGCTGGGGAGGGGGCGACCGTAACTGGAGGCAGTGTCGGTAAATGGTATGCAGGAAACACTGAGTGGACGGCTGCGCACGAAGCAGGGCATTTGATGAAATTCAAGTACGATGGTCGTTTTGATATGTACGATGTGGTGTCGCAGGCGCCATCTCGTTCTACCAAGCCCGTTCCGGGGTGGGAGGGAAACATCATGGCAGAGCATCTTGGCGTTCCAGACGATAGGGTTCGGGATGCTATCAAGAAGCGGTTGGGGTGCAAATGATGGTGAGTCTACGCGTGGCTGCGCTCCTTCTTCCATTGCTCGGAGGCTGTGGCACTAGCCAGATCAAACACATTGAATGGAACTCAGATTGGGTGGACGTTTCATCGGATGAGATCATTCCTGGGAACTCGACGACACTTCGAAGTGACCGCTTGGCCACCTTGAATCCGCAGAGCGAAAAATCGATTGCTCAGTGGATGCTCGATCAGAACTTGAGCATCATCCAAGCATCGGATGCGGCTGAGAAATTCGCGCCACTACAGTTGAATGGGTTAGTGCCGGCAGAGGGGGAGACTGTTTATCTCGTCAGAGCGGCCTGGGGTGCAGGAGGCGGGAGTTTTGTCGGCTACATAAATGACAATGGAATTCTCATCTTGTACGGGGTAATGGGAAGTTGTGGGGAGCAAGTGCATCGAGTGGTTGCTGTGAGCCTGAGTAAGAGGCCTGCCAAGGTCTTCGGAGGGTGTTCAGGAGCGCTTTGAAGATTCTTATGTGTGTGGGTCTGAGGTGGGAATAGGGAAGTGGGAATTTAATTTGCGAGCGCTCTGTTGGTGTGTTTGCGGGCGGGGGCATAGATTGCAGCTGTTGAGCGGCTTGGCGACACCGTGGTCTTCATTGAGGCCTCTGTCGGCGCAGAAGATTGCACTTCTAGTAGAGGGCGCTTGGGAAGGCCGGTTGATTCCTGTCAAATCATGACTCTTGAGCAGAGCTTCCCGGGACGATCGAGCTATCGATCACAGGCGTAACAGTAGACCGCTAGACCAGATGGGGACGGGCTGTTCTTTTTCATGCGAATCCATGGTGGGTGCGGAGCGATTGGCCGTTGTGGCGCATTGATCGATTGAGGGCATCACCCCACGGCGCACGCACCGCTTGGCTTGAGCTGGGGCAGGTTGCGGGGCATGTAGGCCGGCAGGGAGCTGACGCAGGGATGGATTACAGGACGGATCACCATCGGGCCAACGCAATGGGCTCTACCGTGCGTGCAGCTAGATGAACATCATGGATCTTGTACTCAGCGAACTGCTTTCCCGGTTCGGTGTCGACAGTGACTCGGGCAGGCAGGTACTCTCGAGCGCTGCGCGATGGGCTGCGTGAGTAGGCCGCCAAGCAGGAGGCAAGGTGCATGAGCTCCCGCGCTCCTCCACAACAGAACGCGATCGGCCTGCACGCCTCGGAGAGGTACAAGATGAAAGCGAGGCAGATTCTTCGGTACGGGCTGGCCTACGCGGTGTCGTGTGGAGCACTCTGGCTATTCCTGCACTTTGTGGGCAGGGCGCTTTACGCCTTCGACTCACATCAGGTTTTCTTCTGGCTGTATGCCGTCAGCCTTCTGTTGCTGGGAATTGGCGCACGGGTTCCCGCCGCTGGCCGCCTGACGTTCAGGCGGCTTGCCAAGGGGGCTGGCTTGGGGCTGCTCGCGGGCCTTCTGGCCCAGGTCGTGGTACTTGTACTGGAAGCCTACAGATTCAGCGGATTCAGGCCATCGCTGCTCTGGCACGTACCGGTTTCGCTGACGGTGATCAGCGTCGTGCTGCTCACGCCGCTCTGGGGCGTAGTGCTGGTTGCCCTCACCGCCGCATTCCGCCGCGACAACCACCCACATCAGGCCTCGAACCCATGAAGCGCCTGACTGCCTTTTGCCTCGCGGCCGCACTGACATCCTGTGCGGCGCATCCGAACCGCACGACGAAGTGTCAGCCGGCCCAATTCACTTACATCGGCACCGAGAGCATCGACGGGCTGACCTATGGGCGCTTCCAGGTCAGCCACAACGCTGGTCAGCCGCTTCAGCTGTGGGTGGATGAGAGACGCAGGTTGAACTCAAGGACCGCTCGCGCAGAGATGAGGCGCACAGGCGAAGATGCCTGGCGGCCTTACAACGTGATCCTTGAGGAAATCACACCGGGAGCGATCGGGGTGTCGATCGGGCAGGATGAACAGCAGAGCGTTCTGTTCGATGGTGATGGCCTGTTCCTGCCCGGCGCATCCAGCGCGGGCGCGAATTACTCCATCGTGGTACAGGACGCTGCCGGTTGCGAACATCGCTCGGCAACGTTCATTCCCTGACATTCCTGGCGGCGAGCCGGATTCCTTGCGACTTCGCAGCATCGCCCGGTTGGGACGCTGCGTACAGGCAATGAAGGAAAAATGGCGCGCCCGGAGGGATTCGAACCCCCGACCAATGGCTTCGGAAGCCACTACTCTATCCGGCTGAGCTACGGGCGCGTTGTAGAACCGCCGCGCCGTCGGCCAGTGCCGGGGCGGGCATCGCAGCGCCATGAAGCGGTGCGGGACCGGCATTCTATCCAGTTTCGTCGAACAAATCTCCCCCCACCGGCAAAGCCCTGCCGGAGGGGCAGGAGTATCCTATCGCCATGGCTGATACCCCCCTCACTTCGCCGCAGTCGCCGGCGACGCCGCGTTGGCGGCATTACTGGAGTCTGATGCGTGCTGATCGCCCGATCGGCACGTTGCTGCTGCTGTGGCCCACCTGGTGGGCGTTGTGGCTGGCTGCCGGCGGCCTGCCGCCGCTGTGGACGCTGTTCGTGTTCACCGCCGGCGTGTGGCTGACCCGCTCGGCCGGTTGCGTCATCAACGACTACGCCGACCGCTGGCTCGACCCGCACGTGGAGCGGACCAAGGCGCGTCCGCTGGCCACCGGCGCGATCAGCGGACGCGCCGCGCTGGCGTTGTTCGCCGTGCTGATGCTGGTGGCCTTCGGCCTGGTGCTGACCCTGAACGGGCTGACCATCGGCCTGAGTTTCATCGGCGTGTTCCTGGCCGCCAGCTACCCGTACCTGAAGCGCTACACCCATCTGCCACAGGTCTACCTGGGCATGTCGTTCGGCTGGGGCATCCCGATGGCCTTCGCCGCCGTGCAGGGCGAGGTGCCGATGCTGGGTTGGCTGCTGTACGCCGGCAACATCCTGTGGTCCACCGCCTACGACACCTGGTACGCCATGGTCGACCGCGAGGACGACCTGAAGATGGGCTCGCACTCCACCGCGATCCTGTTCGGCGACCTCGACCTGGTCATCCAGGGCGTGCTGTACGCGCTGTTCCTGGCCACCATGGCGCTGGTCGGCGTGCGTGGAGGGTTGGGTGGGTACTACCTGGCCGGTGTGGCCGTGGCTACCGCGCTGGTGGTGTACGAGTTCTGGATCTGCCGCAACCGCGAGCGCGGCCCCTGCTTCAAGGCGTTCCTGCACAACAACTGGGTGGGTGCCGCGCTGTTTGCCGGCATCGCCGTGGATCTGGCACTGCGTTGAGCCCAAGGTGAGGTAGAGCCGGCCGCTGGCCGGCTGCACCCGTGCGCGATCGCGAGATTGCCGGCCAGCGGCCGGCACTACCACCACCCACCACCTGCGACCGTCCCCGGGTCTGGTAGAGCCGGCCGCTGGCCGGCTGCACGACCAACCCAATTGGGAAATTGCCGGCCAGCGGCCGGCGTTACCGCCTTCCACCACCTGCGATGATGCTTGGATCTGGTAGAGCCGGCCGCTGGCCGGCTGCACCCGTGCACGATCCCAAGGTTGCCGGCCAGCGGCCGGCACTACCCTCCTCCGCGACCTACGACCAATAGGTGGCTGACAGGCCGCACCCCACCGCCCAGAATCGATCCATCGAACCTGGGAGGGTAGGCGATGGCCTCGACGGCAGCAGTACAGGACGGCTGGATGGCGCGCGCAGCGCTGCGCTCGGCCGCCTGGGCGGAAAAGTGGTTCCCCGATGCGTACGTGTTCGCGGTTCTGGGCGTGGTCATCGTCGCGCTGGCCGCGATGGGCTTCGGCTCGACCCCGCAGGCCACCGCCAGCGCCTTCGGTGACGGTTTCTGGAGCCTGATTCCCTTCACCATGCAGATGGCCTTCGTGGTCATCGGTGGCTACGCCGTGGCCACCGCGCCGGTGGTCGCACGCTTCATCGATTTCCTCGCCCGGGTGCCGCGTACCGGCCGCGGTGCGGTGGTGTACGTGGGCCTGGTCAGCATGCTCGCTTCGCTGCTCAGCTGGGGCTTCTCGCTGGTGTTCGGTGGCCTGCTGGTGCGCGCGCTGGCCCGCCGTACCGAACTGCGCATGGACTACCGCGCGGCCGGTGCGTCGGCGTATCTCGGCCTGGGGGCGGTGTGGGCGATGGGGTTGAGTTCCTCGGCCGCACAGCTGCAGGCCAATCCGGCCAGCATGCCGCCGGGCCTGGTCGAGATCACCGGCGTCCTGCCGTTCACCGAAACCATCTTCCTGTGGCAGTCGATCGCACTGACCGCGGTGCTGATCCTGGTCTCGCTGCTGATCGCCTGGTTGACCGCCCCGGCCGCCGGCAGTGCCCGTACCGCTGAAGACTTCCCCGGCGCCGCGCAGGCCGAGCCGGAGCCGTTGCAGCGCCGCACGCGCCCGGGCGAATGGCTGGAGTACAGCCCGCTGCTGACCGTGCTGCTCTCGCTGCTGGCGTTCGGCTGGCTGTTCAACGAGTTCGCCAACAAGCCGGTGGTCACCGCCATCGCCAACCTCAACACCTACAACTTCCTGTTCATTTCGCTGGGCCTGCTGCTGCACTGGCGGCCGCGCAGCTTCCTCAACGCGGTGGCCAAGGCGGTGCCCAGCACCACCGGCGTGCTGATCCAGTTCCCGCTGTACGGTGGCATCGCGATGATCCTCACCCACGCTGCCGGTGGCGACGGGCAGACACTGGCGCACCGGCTGTCGAGCCTGTTCGTGCACGTGGCCAGCACCGATACCTTCGCGCTGGTGATGGGCGTTTATTCGGCGGTGCTCGGCTTCTTCGTGCCCTCCGGTGGTGGCAAGTGGATCATCGAGGCGCCGTACGTGATGCAGGCCGCCAACGAACTGAAGGCACACCTGGGCTGGGCGGTGCAGGTCTACAACGCGGCCGAAGCGCTGCCGAACCTGATCAATCCGTTCTGGATGCTGCCGCTGCTGGGCGTACTGGGCCTGAAGGCACGCGACATCGTGGGCTTCACCTTCATCCAGCTGCTGGTGCACATCCCGCTGGTGCTGGGCCTGCTGTGGCTGCTGGGCATGACCCTGGCCTATGTGCCGCCGGTGATGCCCTGAATGCTGGGCTGGCTTGCCTGCGTGAGTTGGGAAGCCAGCCTCCTTCCGCGCGTGTTTCCGGCTGAGAACGCCATGAATGCGCGCCATGCTGACCACTGCATGAGCACATGCCGAACCCGCATGAATTCTTCAGCCGCTTGTGCCACAAGGGCTTCTGCGCGTTCATTCACAGGCGTACACGCAGATGTAGCCGCGCACCCACGCGTGATTAACCATTCGCTGCAGACGATGGCCACGTCCACCGCATTCCGCGAGTGGCTTTGGAGATCGGACATGGCACAGCAGAACCAGAACCCGAACCAGAAGCAGCAGGGCCAGCAGAACCAGCAGGATCAGCAGCAGGGTCGTGGACGCGACCAGCAGCAGCAACAGCAGCAGGAACAGCAGCAGCGCAACCAGCGCAACCAGCAGCAGGGTGGGCAGGACGAGGAAGAGTGACCTCGCCACCAGCTCCGGTGATGCAAAGCCCCGCCCCGTGCGGGGCTTTGCTTATTCCAGCACGCCGAGACGCTGCAGCACCGGCGCTGCCGACATGTCGTTCGGATTGGTGCCGGGCTGATCCTGCGGTACGTCCATGCCCATGCCGCGGTACAGATCCACCCAGTGCTGGGCGATCTCCCCGGTCTGCGGGTTGCGGAAGTTCATCGGCTGCAATGCGAACACGTGGTGCGCACGGAAGACGCGTTCGATGAAGTCCGAGCAGTAGTAGCTGTCCTCGTTCAACACATACGACGTGTTGTACGGCTTGCCCAGCATCGTGCGCGCGGTGGCGACCGCATCCTTGATGGCCGCCTGCTGCGGCGCATGCAGGCGATAGACCACGATCTGCCGCTGCTTGGCGCGCGCCTCCTGGCGGAACTCGACCAGCGATTGCCGGCGCGATCCTTTCTCGTCCGCATGCAATACCTCCCAGCCCTTCGGCGTGGAAGCGACCAGGGCGACGTGATCGAAGCTGGGCGCGCCCTGCTTGCCGGTGGCATCGTCAATGGCGGCACTGAGGCCGCTGCGGCCGGCGGTGACAAACAGCAGATCGCCTTCGTGGACATCGACGGCCATCGCCACCGCTGGCCACAGGGCGGGCAGCAGCAGGCCGATCAGGAGCAGGAGGCGATGCATGAGGACTCTCGGACAGGCGGAATGCCGGAATTGTAGGGCGCGCGGTAGCATGGAGCGACCGGACCGGATTCAGGATGAGCCCATGTGTCGATACCGTTCTGCCGCACTGCTGATGCTCGCCTGTGGCGTGGTGCTGGTTGCCTGCACGCCTGCGCCGCAGCCGCAGCAGACAGCGGGCGAAGCCGGGCCTGCCGCAGCGGCGCCGGCGATCACTGCCGCCGAGCCCACACCTGTGGCTGCACGCAGTGAATGCCCCCACCCGGAATTCGATGCATTCCTGAAGCATTTCGGCAATGAGATCGCGCTGCAGGAAAAGGCCACTGCCGACCCGCTGCTGGACAGCTACATCGATGCGGAGGCCGAGCCGGAACCGCGCAAGGTGGAGAGCCGGTTGGCGCTGGCCGATGTGGAGTGGCCGGTGATGCCCGATCCTGCCGCGTTGGCCGGCCAGGGCCGCGAAATACAGATCAGCCCCCTGGCCGATGGGCAGCGGCAGGTGCAGATCCGTATGCCGGACAGCAGCGACCAGCAGACCTACACCTTTGCGCAGACGCCGTGTTGGACACTGGTCAAGCGTGAGGACGAGTCGATCTGAAACCTGATCCGGCACAGGCGCGGCGGGCCAGTGACTGCTAGGCTCGATCCCTGGTCCAGGCAGGGAGACGCCGATGCAGGCTTTCAGGAAGCACGCCACCACCACCGCCATCGCAGCTGTGCTGGCGATAGCCTCCCTCAGCGGCGCCCAGGCACAGTCGGTGCATGCCGATGACCGCGCCTACTTCGCCAATGCCACCGCCGAACAGGCCGCGCGTGACGCACTGGGCAAGCGCGTCGAGGCTCTGCAGCAGGCGTCCACCGTTGCACCCGCGGAACGCTTCCGGCAGGCCGAGGTACTGGAGGCGCAGTGCCTGCGCCATCACAGCTACCTGCACCTGCAGGCCGCCCGCAATGCGCGTGATCAGCGTCCGGCCCAGGCGCTGGACCAGGTGATGGGGCTGTGCAGCCGCATTGCCCGCAGCGGCCGCGCCGCTCTGCGCGAGGCGTCCGCGGATGCACCATGGGCAGCACCCTATGGCTTCCTGCGCGCACGCGCGTTGAAGGAGGCCGCCGCCCCGGCCAACGCCGCGCTGGATGAGGCCGTGGAGGCACTGGCCGATCCGGCGCTGGACAGCTTCGCGCGCCTGCGTGGGCAGATCCTGCGCAGCGCCGAGTACCCGCAGATCGAGCACGGCGGCCGGCACTGGGACACGGGGCGCGACAGGCAGGCACTGGCCCGGCAGCCCGACCGCGCCCTGCGCGAGGCGGGCTGGAAGGGCTACTGGCAAGGTCTGCAATCGCGCCGTGAGCCGATGGCGTCGGTGCTGCTGGGGCTGGTGCAGGTGAATGACGCCGCGGCACGCCTGCAGGGTGACGGCTCGGCGCCGGCACATGGCTATCAGCGCATGGGCCTGGATACTGCTGCAGTGGATGCAACGCTGGTGGCGATCGAACAGCATGCGGAAGACCGCCGCGCCTACCAGGAGATGCTGCTGCACCACGCTGCGCGATCGGGCATCGACGCGCCGCAGATCTGGGATACCACGGTGCCCGATGCCGGCTACACGCCACCGATGCTGACGCTGGCGCAGCTGCGCGACAACGCCGCCGATGCCATGCAGCACCTGGGCCCGGCGTACGTCGCTGAACTGCGCGCGCTGCTCGATCCGGCCAGCCACCGCATGGATCTGGCCACCGAACGCGGTGACCGCAGCCAGGACGCGTTCTCCGTGAGCGCTCCCGGTGTGCCGGCAATGCTGTTCGTTGGTGTCCGCAGCGGGGACCTGGAAAGCGATGTCGAGATCGCCCATGAAGCTGGCCATGCCCTGCACGGCGAGTGGATGCAGCGGGGTCATGCGTCGCCGCTGCAGCGCAATGGCAGCCAGTGGCTGACCGAGGCGTTCGCGATCTACAACGAGCTGCGCTTCCGCGACCAGCTGTACCAGCAGGCACAGGACCCGCGTGCCAAGGCCTACTACCTGAAATCGCTGCTGGACGACATGGTGCTGCAGCTGTTCACCTCATCCGAGGAAGCGCAGCTGGAGCAGTCGATCTACCAGGGCGTTGCCGCCGGCACGCTGGGCACCGCCGATGACCTGGACGCGCTGACCGGGCGGGTGCTCGCACGCTTCGGCCAGCAACCGGAGCGCTACCCGCAGCTGCGCAACGCCTGGATCGGCAAGCGCCTGATGTATGAAGACCCGAACTATCTGGTGAACTACCTGTATGCGGGTCTGCTGGCCGTGCAGTTGTATGTGCAGGACCAGCGCGACCCCGAGGGGTTCCGTGCGCGCTATCTTGCCGTGCTTGGCGAGGGCTTCGATCGCGCGCCGAACGAGCAGGTGGCGCAACTGCTGGGGCACGCGCCTGACTGGGCGGCCCTGGTGGATGCCGATCTCCAGGTGTTCAACCAGACGGCGGCACAGCTGCAGGCGCTGCATGCGCGGATCGAGGCAGGGCGGGGTACGTGAGGATGCTGCGCAGGATGACGTGCACCTGGGCCACGGCATGGCTGTTGATGCTGTTGTGCCTGTTGCCGAGGGTGGTGATGGCCGGTGCTGCAGTCCCTGCGCTGGATGATCCGGTGGTGGACGCCGCCAACGCACTTTCGGCGGATACCCGCGACAAACTGCGCACGCAGGCATTCCAGTTGCAGGCGCGCACCGGCGCGCAGCTGCAGGTGATGGTAGTCAACCATGTTGGCGACGAAGGCATCGAAGCTAACGCACAGCGGGTGTTCGACCAGTGGCAGCTGGGCCGCGAAGGCGTTGACGATGGCGTGCTGCTGCTTGTGGCCGTGCAGGACCGCCGTGTACGCATCCAGACCGGCTACGGCCTGGAGGGCGCGATACCCGATGCCTATGCCGCCCGCATCATCGACAAGGCGATCGTGCCGCGCTTCCGCGATGGCGACCTTGACCAGGGCGTGCTGGACGGAACGAAGATCATAGTGGCGCTGATCGATGGCGAGGACCTACCGGCATGGGAAGAACCATCGATGCGCAACGTGCTGCCGGCCGATTGGCGCAGCGCAGACTCGGTGGTTGCACTGACGCTGCTGGCCGGCTTCCTTGCGGGTCTGTGGCGCTCGCCGCCCTCGGCGCAGGCGCACCCGGAGCGATTGCCGGCCTGGGCCCGTCCGCTGCTGGTGACGGCCGTGGTGGCCGCGGGCCTGCTGGCGGCGGCCATGTGGGCGCCACGCCAGGCACTGGCAGCGCTCTGCATCGTGTTGGCGTTGTGCGTACCGGTGGCGAGCCTGCTTGGCTGGTGCTGGCGCCGTAGCCGCGGTGTGCGCGTGGTGCTGCTCGGCATGCTCGGGGTCAGTTCGGGGTTCTTCGTGGTGATGGTGGTGCGTGGCCAGTTGCCACCCAGTCTGGCCTTGCACACGTCGCTGGACCTGGCGGTAGGCATCATGGCCATGCTGGTGTTTTTCCTCGTACAGGCGTGCCGCGCGCGCTGGCACAAGGACCGCAGCAGCTTCGGGGTGAGGTGCGCAGTGCTGTTGCTGCTGACCGCTGGCTACGTGCTCTTCGCACTGCTGGCCATCGATCGCGCCGGCCCGGTTGCGCGCCTCGCCACGACGATCGGGTGGAGTGCCGGCACGCTCGTGCTGTACTTCACCTGGATCTTCACCATGCTGCCAGGTGAGAAGGCTCGCGGCAGCCGCAGATCATCCGGCGGCCACCGCAGCGCGTCCAGTTCGTCATCCAGCAGTTCGTCGTCGAGCAGCTCCAGCAGTTGGTCCGGAGGCGGCGGCCGCAGCGGCGGAGGCGGCGCGTCGGGCAGCTGGTAGATCAGGTCGCCTGCACACGCCAGCCGAGTGCAGCGTCCTCCACAACGCCCGGGCCGGCCACGTCGCCGACCTGCAGCAACAGCCCCTGCGCATTGGGCAGGTCCTTCTGCTCGGGGAACCAGCGCCGGTCCGCAGCGACCACGATCAGCAGCCCTTCGTCGTCGCCCATCGACGCGAACTGCGGCGAAGGCGGGCTGATCGGTTGCAGGCCAAACCGCAGACTGGACTGTTCGCGCACGGCATCGACATCGTGGCTGGGCAGGCCGACCTCGCTCAGGCAGGTCAGTTCGCTGCCGTGGAAGGCGCCCTGATGCGTACTGTCGGGCAAGCGGCGGCGGCCGATCAGTTCCAGGATCAAGCCATCGGGGCCAGTGAAGTACACCGACTGCGATTGCCAGCTGCTTTCCAGCGCGAAGTAATCCAGCCCTGCTGGATTGCGTTGCAGTGGCGTGCGTTCGCGCAGCCAGGTCATTGCCTCGCCGAAGCGGTTGTCCGGTACGTTGAAGGCCAGGTGCACGCCTCCGAGCGGACGTCCTTCAGCGGGCTGCAGTTCGATCGTGCTCCAGCCGATGTGCACATGGGGGCCGATCACGCGTTGCTGCAGGACATCGTGGAAGTAGCTGGCCACGGCACCGACATCGGAGACCGGCAGGGTGAGGTGCAGCAGACGCATGATCGTTCCTCCGTGGACGCGACCACTGTAGCGCCGGGCCGCACCCGGCGGCCACTAGCGCAGTGCGTCGGCGAAGAATCGCGTGGCTGCATCCACCGCCTGCCGGTGGGTTTTCGCCCTGGGAACCGACGTGTTGCACAGTCCGGGCAGCCTCTGCCCGCCGACAGCGGTACAGGCCGCCAGGAAGTCGTAGTGACCCACTTCCGGCAGGCGTTGCAGCGTTGCGCGCGGAATCTGCGCCTGTGCGGCCTCACCATTGGTCTCCGGTGGCGCGACGGTGTCTGCGGCCCCCAACATGATCGATACCGGCTGCCGCAACGCGGACAGCTGCGCGGGCGCGAACGCCTGCACGATGGCGGGTGCCAGCAGGAACACGGCACGCACGCCGGGAATCGCGCGCTGTGCGTCAGCCTCGGCGATCCAGGGGGCAAGCGCGGGCGAAGCCGCAGCGGCCCGGCGCGCCTGCGTCGTGTGCGTGGCCGCCTCCTGTTGCGGTTGGCAGACGCCGTCATCCGGGTGCGCGGCGCAGAAGGCCAGCAGTCGCTGCAGGCTGGGCCGTGCACCGGCTGCCAGCAGCGCGGTGTAGCCACCGGCCGAGAAGCCGACCACGCCCAGCCGCTCTGGATCGACATGCGGGCCCAGGATCGGATCGGCCTGCACGGCGGCCAACGCAGCGCGCAGATCATCCGCGCGCAGCCAGCTCAGCATGCTGCCGGCCAGCGTCATCTCGTCGGCACCGTTGTTGCCGGGATGATCGACCGCGATCACCAGATAACCGTCCCGCGCCAGCGCCGTGCCCAACCAGCCCATCATGCGTGCGCTGCCGCCGTTACCGTGCGACAGCAGCAGCGTCGGCAGGCGAGCCCCCGCGACGGGAGCATCCACCGCTGCGCGTCCGACCTCGAACAGCGGTGCGTCGGGCGGGCCGATGGTCAGGGCGGTTTCCCGGCTGCCGGCCAGCGCTGGGTACCAGACCGTGTAGCGCAGCGCGTCGTGGTGCTGCGCATCGCGTACAGCCGCGCTGGCCACCGTGGTGGCGCCGTGGCGCTCGCCGGCCGCCTGCGTCTCGCTGCCCTCGGCAATGGCAGTGGAGACCATGAGGATCATTCCCAGCACAGCGGCCATCATGCGCATCTTCAGTTCCTTGTCAGTTGGGACGTTCGTCGACTGGCAGCCAGATCTCCACGCCGCCGTTGCCAGTGTGCTCATCAAAGCGGGTGTCGTAGCGTTCCAGGTCCGGCGCATCGGCAAGGCTCAGGTTGGACGCAGGGAGATAATGATCCAGCAACCAGAACCAGGTCGAGCGGATGGCCGAGATGTGTCCGCCGTGCCAAGCCACCAGGTAGCGGCGCGCCGGGATGTCCACGCGTCGCCAGTGCGCAGGCACGCTCGGCACCGTGCTTGCCGGTAGTGCCGCAATGTAGTCGAAGCCACCATCGTCATCACTGTTGCAGCACACGCCGAAGCTGACCGGTGCCGGCGTCGGCCACTCGCGGTTGAGCTGGGCCCATTGGCCCGGAATCGCGCCGCTGCTGTCGCGGGTATGCCGCATGCCGATACCCGCCAGCTGGAAGGCGGGCGTGTCGAGCAGGCGCGGTGCCTCATCGCAGGGTACAGGCGCCTCGTCCACGCGGATCGCCTGCACCAGTGCCAGTCCGTCGGTGCCCTGTTCGCGTACCCGCTCTGGTGTCTGTCCGAACTGTTCGCTGAAGGCACGGGTGAACGCTGCATGGGTGGTGTAGCCCGCACCTAGTGCCACCTGCAGGATGTCGCCTGCGCCGGCGGCCAACCGCTGCGCCGCAGCGGTCAGGCGCCGTCCCCGCAGGTAGCGCACCACCGAGGTGCCAGTGCGGGCCTGGAACAGGCGTGACAGATGGAACGGCGACAGCCCCGCCGCAGCGGCGACGTCGGCCAGTGCCAGCGGTCGATCCGCATGGGTTTCGATGTACCACAACGCCTTGCCTGCCGCGCTCATCCTGCCGTTCCTTGAATCCGATGCCGGGCACAGTAGCGGATCGGCAGGCGCGGCGTTTAGCAGTTCTTGCGCTGCCGGGGCTTTGCGTCTGCCCGCGTACCGGCAACAATGCGTGCTTCATGGACGTGATGAGGGGCAGGGAGATGCGATCGACGACGTGGGATGCCAGGCCAGCGGAGCCCGGCCGATGATCGAGATGATCGAAATGCTGCTTGCCCTCTGGGTACTTCCCAGTCTGTTGACCCTGGCGCTGATGCTGCTGATGTTGTTCGGCGCGCCACGGTGGCGCGGCAATCCCTGGGTGTACCGTGTCGGCTTCGCGTTGCTGGGCGGGTTTCTGACACCGACGTTGTTGGGGGCCGGTCACGGTGGGTTGCCGTGCGCGACTATCGGCGGGCTGGTGATGATACTGACGCAGCTGCAGTGGATCGGCGATCTGCAGGTCGACTTCATGGGGATCGGGATTCGCAACAGGGGCATCTGGATCATGTCCACCCCCGCCTTGGTGGTGTTCGCTGCGATGATGTTCGTTCCGCTGCGAACGGCACGGCCGGCCCGTTTTGGCTTTGGCGACGACGCCAACGGCTAGCCGCTGTGTGCGGGGATGGGGCGTGGGTCTGCATTGCCCATCCATGCATGGCGTGGATCTACGGATGAGCCTTGGCAGGGGCCAATCTTGGTTGGCGCATCAAGCTGTCGCACTGACGTCATGGCTCCTTCACAGATCGCGCCGAGACTGCGCGCCTTGTCCAGCCCTGTTGTTTCCGAACAGGTGCTGGCCCTGTCGCGTCCTCCCGGAGCCCTGCCGTGCATCGTTCGAAGCTTTCGCGTTCCATCCTCCTTGCCCTTTCCATGGCCAGCGCAGGAGGCGCGATCGCAGCGGAGGCCGATGCGGTCGATGCCATGGCGGGCAGCCGTGCGGCACCCACCCAGCTCGACGCGATGCTGGTCACCGGCACCCGCGCCTCCAACCGCACCCAGTTCGAAACGATGGCGCCGGTGGACGTTTTCACCAAGGAAGACATCAAGTCGGTGGAATCCACCGACCTGAAGGACGTGCTGGCGCAGCTGGTGCCGTCGTTTGTGGTGCAGCGCCTGCCGATGGCGGACGGCCAGGTGTTCGTGCGCCCGGCCACCCTGCGTGGCTTGTCGCCGGATCAGACATTGGTGCTGGTCAACGGTCGTCGCTTCCACCGCAGCGCGCTGCTCGGCAACCGTGGCGCGCAGGCGGCCGACCTGGCACAGATTCCAACCAGTGCGATCAAGCGCATCGAAGTGCTGCGCGATGGTGCGTCGGCACAGTACGGCTCGGACGCCATCGCCGGTGTCATCAACATCATTCTCGAGGATGGCCCTGGCACTGAGATCACCGCCGGCTATTCGCAGTACGCGCAGGGCGACGGTGCCTCCCGCGATTTCAGTGCGCGCACCGGCTGGTCGCTGGGCGACTACGGCAGCCTGGTGCTGTTCGCCGAATCGTCCAACTCCGACGCCACCTCGCGCACGCGCCAGCGCCCGGACGCGATCGCCTTCCAGGCTGCACATCCGGAGCTGGACGTGCCCAATCCGGTGCAGCGCTGGGGCCAGCCGGAACTGGAAAGCCGCCGCGTCGGCTTCAACGTGAAGGCCAATGCCAGCGAGACGCTGGAGCTCTATGCCTTCGGCCTGTACAGCCACAGCGATGGCGTCAGTGATTTCAACTGGCGCAACCCGGACACCACCACCGGCGCGTACCGCACCACCTCCATCTTCCCCGGCTGGAACCTGCGCTCGCTGTATCCGGTCGGCTTCAGCCCGCAGTACGGCAACGTCCAGAACGACCTGCAGCTGGTCGGTGGCCTGCGCGGCGAGATCACGCCGAAGCTGCGCTGGGATGTCAGCGCCTCGTATGGCCGCAACGCCATCGACTACAGCTTGAAGAACTCGATCAATGCCTCGCTCGGCCCGGCCAGCCCGACCGACTTCGATCTCGGCCGCCTGACCCAGACCGAGAAGAACGCCAACGCCGACTTCAACTACGAGTGGGAGGTGGGCGCGCTGTCCAAGCCGATCAACGTCGCCTTCGGTGGCGAGTTCCGCCAGGAGACCTACCAGGTGCGCGCCGGTGACCCGGCGTCGTACGCGGTGGGTCCGGGCGCGGCCGCGGGCCTGGAAGCCAATTCCAATGGCGCGCCGGGCTTCTCGGCCAGCCAGGCCGGGCAGTGGAGCCAGCGCAGCAAGGCCGCCTACGTGGACATGGAAGTGCCGCTGGGCGAGCGCTGGAGCATCGGCGCGGCCAGCCGTTACGAGGACTTCTCCAGCTTCGGCAGCACACTGGATGGCAAGCTGTCGGCGCGCTTTGCGATCACCCCGGACGTGGCCCTGCGCGGCACCGTGTCCAGCGGCTTCCGCGCACCGACGCCGGCGCAGCTCAACACCACCAGCACCACCCAGGGCCTGGACACGCGCACGCTGCAGATCTTCACCAGTGGCCGCCTGTCGCCGAACGATCCGCTGGCGCAGCTGCTTGGAGCCAAGCCGTTGAAGCCGGAGGAATCGCGCACCGCCTCGCTGGGCCTGACCTGGCGCACCGACCTGGGCCTGTCCGGCTCGGTGGATGTCTACCAGATCAAGCTCACCGACCGCTTCAGCCAGTCGGCCAGCTTCGCCATTCCGGCCGGTACGCCCAATCCACTGGGCTACACCTCGGTGAACTACTTCACCAACGACTTCGACACCACCACCACCGGCGTGGACGTGGTCGGCAACTACCTGCGCGACCTCGGCGCCGGCCGTATGACGTTGACCCTGGCCTACAACTACAACCGCACCCACGTGGACAACGGCAGCACCTCGGTGGCCACCAACGAAACCCAGCGCGTGCTGTTCGAAGACCGGCTGCCCGAGCACAAGGGCAGTCTGACCGGCAGCTGGGACATCGGTGCCTGGTCGCTGATGGCGCGCATGCGCTACTACGGCGCCTGGACCGATTCCAGCGGCAACGCGGTGGGCGACATCTACCAGCGCTTCGGTGCGATGAGCTTCCTCGACCTGGCCGTGGGCTATCGCATCAACGAGCACCACAGCCTGCGCGTGGGCGCCGACAATGTGTTCGATCGCTACCCGGATGAGGCCACGTTCCAGGCCAGCCGTGGCCTGGTCTACTCGCGCAACGCGCCGTACGACACCGACGGTGCCAACCTGTACGCGCAGTACCGGCTGACCTTCTGATGGACGCTCGTCGTCGTTCCCTGCTGCGTGCCGGCACCCTGCTGCCGGCTGCAGCTGCGCTGTCTTCACTGCCTGCCAGCGCCGCTGCGCGCTACGCTTCGCCGATGGAGATTCCCTCGACGACCGTGGCGCCGGACGTGCTGGCCCACGATGAAGGCTATTGGGCCGCCGTGGCCAGCCACTTCGACATCACCGATGAAGTGAACCACCTGGAGAACGGCTACTGGGGCGCGATGGGTCGTGAGACGCTGGCCAGCTACCAGCGCCACACCGCTGAAGTGAATCGTGGCAACGCTTGGTATGGGCGCCGCGCGTTTCCGGCGCAATACATGGCGGTGCAGCGAGAGGTAGCCGAACTGCTGGGTGTGGGTGCTGATGAGATCGCACTGACGCGGGGGGCCACCGAGGCGATGCTGGCGCTGATCGGTGGCTACAACCGCCTGCAGCCCGGCGACCAGGTGTTGTATGCCGACATCGACTACGACAGCATGATCGGCGCGATGCGCTGGCTGCAGCAGCGTCGCGGCGTGCAGGTCGAGCGTATCGCGCTACCGGCCGTGCCCGACCACGCGCAGATCCTGCAGGCCTACGAGGCCGCGTTCGCGCGGTTGCCGCGCCTGAAACTGGTGCTGCTGACCCAGGTCAGCCATCGCCATGGGCTGGTGCTGCCGGTGGCCGAGATCGCCGAGCGTGCGCGGGCACGCGGTATCGATGTGATCGTTGATGCTGCCCATGGTTTCGGTCAGATCGACTACGCCGTGCCGGATCTGAAAGCTGACTTCGTGGGCATCAATCTGCACAAATGGATCGGCGCGCCGGTCGGTGTCGGCGCGATGTACGTGCGCAAGGGGCGCGTGGCGGACCTGGACCCGTACATGGGCGAGACCGATGATGGCCGTGTCGGCAGCCGCGTGCACACCGGTACGGTCAACTTCGCCGCCTACCTGGCACTGCCGGAGGCGATTGCCCTGCATCAGCGCGTAGGTGTGGCCAACAAGCAGGCGCGGCTGCGCTACCTGCGCGAGCGCTGGACCGTGCCAGCGCGGAAGATGGCGCACATCGAAGTGCTGTCTTCGCCGAACCCGGCGCTGGCCAGTGCGCTGGCCAGCTTCCGCCTGCGCGGGCGCACCAGCGTGGCTGACAACCTCGCGCTGCAGAAGCGCCTGCTGGATGAGCATCGGATTTTCACCACGTATCGCGATGGCCTGGACTCGGGTGCCTGTGTACGCGTGACGCCATCGGTGTTCACCCGGCCGGAGCAGATGGATGCGCTGGTGAAGGCCCTCTCCGCCTTGGCCTGACCCTGCTTTGGTGGGTGCCAACCTTGGTTGGCACATTCCAACCGTGCCGGGGAATCTTCCGCCGGCCAGCGGCCGGCGCTACCGGTCGGGTGGGTGCCGACTGTTGGTCGGCACATCCCATTCCACGATCTACCTCCGATCTGGTGGGTGCCAACCTTGGTTGGCACATTCCAACCGTGCCGGGGAATCTTCCGCCGGCCAGCGGCCGGCGCTACCGGTCGGGTGGGTGCCAACTGTTGGTTGGCACATTCCAACCGTGCCGGGGAATCTTCCGCTGGCCAGCGGCCGGCACTACCGGTCGGGTGGGTGCCAACCTTGGTTGGCACATTCCAACCGTGCCGGGGAATCTTCCGCCGGCCAGCGGCCGGCACTACCGGTCGGGTGGGTGCCCACCTTGGTTGGCACATTCCAACCGTGCCGGGGAGTCTTCCGCCGGCCAGCGGCCGGCACTACCGGTCGGGTGGGTGCCAACCTTGGTTGGCACATTCCAACCGTGCCGGGGAATCTTCCGCCGGCCAGCGGCCGGCGCTACCGGTCGGGTGGGTGCCAACTGTTGGTTGGCACATTCCAACCATGCTGAGGAGTCTTCCGCCGGCCAGCGGCCGGCACTACCGGTCGGGTGGGTGCCGACCGTTGGTCGGCACATCCCATTCCAGGGCTACCGCTCGATCGTCGGCAACGCATCGGACAACAACAACCGATCAATCCGTCGCAGCGCACTCTCCAGCTGTCGGCGGTCCGTCGCCAGCCCCAGCGACAAACGCACGCCGCTCTGGTGCGAAACCCCTGGCGGACAGAACGCCGAAGATGGCGCAATCGCCAGCCCCTGCAGCTGTGCGGTACGCACCAGTGTGGCGTCGGTCCACGGCGCTGGTACCCGGCACCAGGCATGCAGCCCTTCCGCGCGCTGCAGCAGCGATGGCGCCAGCAGGTAGCGCGCCATGCGCATGCGCTCGCGTGCCTCGGTGCGCACCAGGGCCAGCAGCGACTGCGCCGAACCATCCAGCAGCAGCTGGCTGGCCAACGCCGAGACCAGCGGATGACCCATCAGCCGCGTCGCCCGCAATGCAGCCGTCATCGCCTCCGCGTGCGCAGCGCTTGGGCACTGCACGAACGCAGTGCGCAGGCCGGGGCTGATCACCTTCGACAGCGTCGCCACGTAGAACACATGACGCGGTGCAAGTGCCGCCAGCGGTGTAGGTGCATCCTCGGCGAGGTGCCAGTAAGGATCGTCTTCGATCGCCAGCAGGCCTTCGCCTTCCAGTACACGTGCCAGCGCCTCGCGCCGCTGCAGCGGCAGGGTCAGCGCGGTCGGGTTCTGGCAGGTGGGGTTGAGATAGACCAACCGCGCGCCGCTTTCGCGTGCCAGCCGGGCCAGCGCATCGGGGCACATGCCGTGTTCGTCGCTGTCCACCGGCACCAGCCGCCGGCCCAGTGCGGCGGCGGCCTGCAGCAGGCCCGGATAGACCAGCGCATCGCAGAGGATCGCATCATTGTCGCGGCCCTGGCTGACCAGGATCGCGGCCAGCGCCACCTGGGCGCCTTCGGTCAGCAACAGGCAGGCGTCGTCCACCTTTCCCAGCATCGGTTGCAGCCAGCGCGCCGCTGCGTGGCGGTCGGTCGGGTTGCCGCCGCCCAGGTGATAGGTCATCAGGTTGGGCGCGTTGCTGCGTGCAAGCACGGCGGCGGCACCGCGGCGCAGCGTCTCGGCCAGCGCATCGGCGTCGGGCACCGGCGGCACGTTCATGCTCAGGTCCACCACCTGGTCGAAGCCGGCCTTGGGCGGTGCGATGAAACTGCCTTGTGGCCCGCGTGCTTCGATCAGGCCGCGCTTGCGTGCTTCATCGAAGGCGCGGGTGACCGTGGTCAGGTCGATGCCGAGCTGCTGCGCCAACGCGCGCTGCGAGGGCAGGCGCTGTCCGGGTGCGAGGCCGCCACGGCGCACCGTGCGTTCCAGCGAATTGACGATGCGCAGGTAGATTGGCCCGTTGTGCGCGAGCACGTCCTGCACCCATTCGCGGGCTGCGACATCCGGTCGCGGCATGTACGGAGCATGTCGGGGCGTATCGTTGCTTCCAACGGCGGGAGCCTGTCCATAACCATCGGTCGGTTCGGACAGGTGACCGCCGTTGTTGTTTGCGGCGGCCACACCGGCCAGCGTCAGTGATGTCATTGCGCGTCCTCAGCGCTTGGCCTGCCAGGGGCAGTAGCAGCCCACGGCAAGCAGTCCTTTCGGGCGCACGGTCTCGCCGCGCACCAGTCTGTCCAGCAGCGGTTCGACAAAGCTGTTGGCCGAATTGCAGACCATGCCGATGCTGTACGGCCCCGCGTAGGCGAGGTGGCCCTGGCGATCCCAGATGGCTACGGCGGGGCTGGCCGGGATGTGTTCGATACCGTCGATGGTCGGCAGGTTGATCACCTTGTTGCGCAGCGGCTCAGGAAGCTCGCCCTGCGTACCCGGGCGGCGGATGGCATAGAAGTCGATGCCGGCGCGGCGGTACATGCTGATCAGGTAGCTCAGGTGCGCACCGGTCTCGCGGTTGCACACGCCGCAGGCCGGGTCCCAGAAATGCACCACGCGGATGCGGCCGGTATCACCGGCCAGATCGGCCGGCAGGCGCAGTTGCGAGTCGTCGAAGACGATGGCCTGTTCGGTGAAGGTGGACTGCGCGCTGTAGCCGAAGTACTGCCACAGCGCAGCCGCCACGCCGGCCATGAACAGGCAGGCGAGGGCGATCATCGTCGGCAGCAGCCAGCGGCGACGCGGCGCGGCTGCGCCCATCAGGACGCTTCCCCGCCGAACTTGTGCACGTACTGCTTGCGCATCTCGCGGCAGGAGTCGGCCTGCGCGCGACGCTGGATCTCGCTACGCGAGGGATCCTCGCTGCGCTGCACGCACTGCTCGATGGCGTGGCGCTCGGCGGCCTGCACGTCCACGGTCTGCGGCTGCAGGCAGACCCAGGCCAGCGCGGCCAGCATCAACACCACAAAGCCACCGCACCCGGCCATCACCAGGTGGAACTTCAGTTTCTCGGCGCGCATCGATGCACGTCCCTTCATCCATACATTGCATACAAAATATCATCTTGTATGGATTAAGCGCCATGCACCCGGTTCAGACGATGGCGTTGTGCCGGGCCTCGGGGGCTTCGGACAGGATCTCGTTCAGCTTGGCCAGCGCCCCGGCCAGCGCGCCCTGGTCGACTGCGCCTCCCAGCGACAGGCGGATCGCGTTGCCCGGCGGCGGCTCTTCCACGCTGAAGGCATCCGAGCTGGCGATGCCCAGGCCCTGTTCCTGTGCGGCCTGGATCAACCGGTACTGGTCCAGCCGTGGCGGCAGCGGCAGCCACACATGCAGGCCGGCCGGATGCGCCTGGGCACGGGACGGCAGGTACTGCGCGGCAATCGCCTGGCGCTCGCGCAGTTCCTGCTGGAAGCGCTGCACCATGTCCTGGGCCTGGCCGCTGCGGATCCACTGCGACGCCACCGCCACCATCGACTGGGTCGGCATCAGTGCGATCGCACGCAGCGCATCCAGCACCGGTTCCATCGGCTCGCCGGCCGGCACCACCAGGTAGGCGGTGCGCAGGCCCGGGGCCAGGCACTTGGACAGGGTGGAGATGTAATACACCGGGCAGCCGGCGTCGCGGTGGGCGGCCAGCGGCGGCGCGGCGTCACCGGCCAGCAACCAGTAGGGATCGTCTTCGATCACGGTCAGATCGTGGCGCTTGGCCACCGCCAGCAGGGCCTGCCGGCGCTGTGCCGACATCGTTGCCGTGGTCGGGTTCTGGATGGTCGGCACCAGGTACAGCAGGCGCGGGCGGCGTAGCTGGCAGGCCTCCTCCAGCGCGTCCGGCAGCATGCCCTCGGCGTCCATCGCCACCGGCACCACGCCCCGCTGCAGCACGCGCGCGGCGGCCAGCAGGCCCGGGTAGGTCAGCTGCTCGGCGGCGATCAGCTCGCCCGGCTGGGTGCGGGCCAGGATCAGCGCACACAGCGCGGTCTGCGCGCCGGGACAGATCACCACCTGGTCGGCACCCACCGTGCCCAGCATCGGCGCCAGCCACTGCACGGCGGCGGCGCGGTCCTCGCGGGTGCCGGCGCCGACGTGATAGCTCATCAGCTCGCCCTGGCCCAGCTGCTGGCCCACGTGCTGGAAACCGGCCTCCATGCCCTGTGCGAACGGCGCGCTGCCCAGCAGCGGCGGGATGTTCATGCTCAGGTCCACCGAGGTGCTGCGGTTGCCGGCCGACAGCGCGATGAAGGTGCCCCCGGCGCCCTGCGCGTCGAGCAGGCCGGCCTGGCGCAGCTCAGCGAAGGCACGGGTGACGGTGGTCAGGTCCACGCCCACCTGCTGGGCCAGGTCGCGCTGCGGCGGCAGCCGGTCGCCCGGGCGCAGCACGCCGTCATCCACCGCCTCGCGTACCTGCTGGGCAATCTGCAGGTACAGCGGGCCGGCGCCCTCGCGGAAGGGGCGAACCCAGGTGCGATTGGGGTGTTTCAGGCGGCGGCCGGCGGCAGGTGGCGTCATCGGTCAGTTTTTTCCATACGTGCAGATGCACAAGTCCATACAATGCTGTATCTTGTATGGGCTTGATTGGAGTGGTTCGCCTGCTTGTAGGCGACCTCGTACCCACAGTGTAGCCGCTCCACGCCCGGGCGCTGCGCGCAGGCGAGCCGGTCAAGCGCGCTTCTTCAACAGGGTTGACCTCCAATGAATATCTGCTGGAACCGCATCCGCCTGGCGCTGGTCGCCCTGGCCTGCGTCGGCCTGTCGGGCTGTGACTGGGTGCTGCTGGATTCGAAGGGCATGGTCGGGCTCGCCCAGCGCGACCTGATCCTGATCTGCATCGGCCTGATGCTGATCGTGGTGATACCGGCCATCGTGCTGACCTTCGTGTTCGCGTGGCGCTACCGCGCCGGCAACACCAAAGCCAAATACATGCCTGACTGGTCGCACTCCACCAAGGTGGAGATCGTGGTCTGGGGCGTGCCGCTGATCATCATCGCGGTGCTGGCGGTGATCGTGTGGAAGTCGACCCACGAGCTGGACCCGTACAAGCCGCTGGACGTGGCCGGTGAGCCGCTGCACGTGGACGTGATCGCCACCGACTGGAAATGGGTGTTCGTGTATCCGGATCTGGGCATCGCCACGGTCAACCAGCTCAACTTCCCGGCCAACCGCCCGCTGGCGTTCAACATCACCTCCAACTCGACGATGAATACCTTTTTCATCCCGCAGCTGGGAGGGCAGATCTACGCGATGGCCGGCATGCGCACGCAGCTGCACCTGATCGCCAACGAGCCCGGCCAGTTCCGTGGCATGTCCGGCAACTACAGCGGGCATGGCTTCTCGAACATGAAGTTCATCGCCACTGCCAGCAGCAACGAAGACTTCGATCGCTGGGTGGCCGAGGTGCGCAGCGCGCCGGACGCGCTCAGCTTCACGCAGTTCAAGGCGCTGGCCGCACCGTCGAAGAACGTACCGGTGCAGCACTTCTCCAGTGTTGAACCGCTGCTGTTCAAGAAGGTCATCGACCAGTTCATCGGCGTCGGTGAGAACACCGCTGCTGCTACCCCGGCGGGCGCTGCCGGCGGTGCCCAGGTTTCCCAGGAGTAACGAACATGTTGGGTAAATTGACGTGGGAGGCCGTGCCACTGCACGAGCCGATCGTCGTGGTCACATTGGCGGCCATGGTGCTGGGCGGCCTCGCGCTGCTCGGCGCGGTGACGTACTTCAAGCTGTGGGGTCCGCTCTGGCGTGACTGGTTCACCACCGTGGACCACAAGAAGATCGGCATCATGTACGTGGTGGTGGCGCTGGTCATGCTGGTGCGTGGCTTTGCCGATGCGCTGATGATGCGCGCGCAGCTGGCGGCGGCCGGGCCGGGCAGTGACGGCTTCCTGCCACCGGAGCACTACGACCAGATCTTCACCGCGCACGGCGTGATCATGATCTTCTTCGTGGCCACCCCGTTCGTGGTCGGCCTGATGAACATCATCGTGCCGCTGCAGATCGGTGCGCGCGACATGGCGTTCCCGTTCCTCAACGCCTTCAGCTTCTGGATCTTCGTGGTCGGCGCAGCGTTGATGATGATCTCGCTGGGCGTTGGCGAATTCGCCATGACCGGTTGGGTCGCCTATCCGCCGCTGTCGGGCATCGAGTTCAGTCCAGGCGTCGGCGTGGACTACTACATCTGGGCATTGCAGGCGTCCGGTGTCGGCACCTTGCTGACCGGCGTCAACCTGTTCATCACCATCCTGCGCATGCGTGCGCCGGGCATGACCCTGATGAAGATGCCGGTGTTCACCTGGACCGTGCTGGTCACCAGCGTGATCATCATCGCCGCCTTCCCGATCCTGACCGTGGCGCTGGGTGCGCTCACCCTGGACCGCTACCTGGACTTCAACTTCTACACCAACACATTGGGTGGCAACCCGATGATGTACGTGAACCTGGTGTGGGCCTGGGGCCATCCGGAGGTGTACATCCTGGTGCTGCCGGCGTTCGGCATCTTCTCCGAAGTGACCGCCACGTTCGCGCGCAAGAAGCTGTTCGGCTACAAGTCGATGGTCGGTGCCACGCTGGCGATCGGCATCCTGTCGTTCATCGTCTGGCTGCACCACTTCTTCACCATGGGCTCCGGTGCCAGCGTCAATGCCTTCTTCGGCATCATGACGATGATCATCGCCATCCCCACCGGCGTGAAGATCTTCACCTGGCTGTTCACCATGTACGGTGGCCGCGTCGAATTCAGCGTGCCGATGCTGTGGACCATCGCGTTCCTGGTCACCTTCACCATCGGTGGCATGACCGGCGTGCTGCTGGCCATCCCGGGCGCCGACTTCCTGCTGCACAACAGCCTGTTCCTGGTCGCGCACTTCCACAACACCATCATCGGCGGCGCGCTGTTCGGCTACCTGGCCGGCTTCGCCTACTGGTTCCCGAAGGTGTTCGGCTTCACCCTCAACGAGCGCCTGGGCAAGTGGTCGTTCGCCTGCTGGGTGATCGGCTTCTACCTGGCCTTCATGCCGCTGTACATGCTGGGCTTCATGGGCATGACCCGCCGCATGAACCAGTATGACAACCCGGCGTGGACGCCGTACCTGATCGCCGCCTTCATCGGCGCGCTGTTCGTGTTCGCGGGCATCATCCTGATGCTGGTGCAGATCTACGTGAGCGTGCGCGACCGCAAGCGCAACCTGGACCTGACCGGCGACCCGTGGAATGCACGCACGCTGGAATGGGCCACGCCGTCGCCGCCGCCGTTCTACAACTTCGCCGTGGTGCCCAAGGCCGATGAGCTGGACGCCTTCCACGAAGCGAAGAAGCGCGGCCTGCCGCCGCCGCCGAAGAAGTACGCACCGATCCACATGCCGAAGAACACCGGCGTGCCGCTGATCCTCAACATCTGGATCCTGGTGCTGTGCTTCGCCCTGGTCTGGCACATCTGGTGGATGGCCGCGGCCAGCTTCATCGCGATGATCGTCACCCTGATCGTCCGGTCCTACGACGAGGACGTGGACTACTACGTCAGTTCCGAAGAGGTGGCGCGCACCGAAGCGGCCAACCTTGCCAAGCTGAAGGAGGTACGCGCATGAACCTGTTGACCCGCCCCGAGCTGGCAAGCGACACGCAGGCGCGCGAGGACCACCACGAGCACGACCATGGCCACGAACAGGGCGGCATGAAGGTGTTCGGCATGTGGGTCTACCTCATGTCCGACCTGGTGCTGTTCGGTTCGCTGTTCGCCTCGTACGCGGTGCTCAGCACCGCCTACGCCGGCGGCCCCACCGGCAAGGAGCTGTTCTCGCTGCCGTTCGTGATGGCCGAGACCTTCCTGCTGCTGGTCTCCAGCATCACCTACGGCCAGGCCGTACTGGCGATGCATCGCCACGACACCTCGGCGGTGCTGCGCTGGCTGGGCGTGACCTTCGTGCTCGGTGCCTCGTTCATCGGCATGGAGATCTACGAGTTCTCGCACCTGATCCACGAAGGCGCAGGCCCCAGCACCAGTGCCTACCTGTCGGCGTTCTTTGCGCTGGTCGCCACCCACGGCCTGCACGTGGCCAGCGGCCTGATCTGGATGGCGGTGGTCATGCACCAGGTCTACCGCCGTGGCCTGACCCCGACCAACATCACCCGTGTGTCGTGCCTGAGCCTGTTCTGGCACTTCCTGGACCTGGTGTGGATCTGCGTCTTCACCTTCGTCTATCTGATTGGAGCCTTCTGACATGGCCCACGTCGAAACTTCGCGCGCCGGCAATGCGCACGGCTCCACCAAGTCCTACCTGATCGGCTTCGTGCTGTGCGCGCTGCTGACCGTGGTGCCGTTCGCACTGGTGATGAACCCGGTGCTGTCGCGGCCGCTCACGCTGTTCCTGCTGGTCGGCTTCGCGGTGGCGCAGATCCTGGTGCAGCTGGTCTATTTCCTGCACATGGACCGCAAGTCCGAAGGTGGCTGGAACCTGGCCAGCTTCGTGTTCACCCTGGTGATCCTGTTCATCATCGTCGCGTTGTCGGTCTGGATCATCTGGAGCATGCACTACCACATGATGATCAACTGAGCCTGCGAACCGTGAGAGGCATTGCGTTCCCCCAACGTGGCCTGCGGCTGGCCGCAGGCCTGCTGCTCGGCCTGCTGGCCGGCTGCAGTGCGCAGTCGCGCATGGACTTCTACTCCAAGGACATCGCCTGCGAAGAGCTCGGCCAGCAGTGGTCGATGCCCGACAGCCACGGCACCGTGCGCGGCCCGAAGGACCTGCAGGGGCAGGTGACCTATCTGTTCTTCGGTTTCACCAGTTGCCCGGACGTGTGCCCGACCACCATGGTCGAGCTGAGCCAGGTCAAGCACCTGATGGGCAAGGATGCCGACCAGCTGCAGGTGGTGTTCGTCAGCGTTGACCCGGCCCGCGACACCCCGGAGGTTGCGCGGACCTACGTGGAAGCGTTCGACCCCAAGGCAATCGCACTGGTCGGCAACGAAGCGCAGCTGGCGGCGATGGCCAGCGACTTCAAGGCGTTCTACGAAAAGGAACCCGGTCAGGTACCGGATACCTACACGATGAGCCACATTGCCGGTGGCTACGTGTTCGACCGCCAGGGGCGACTGCGCCTGTTCGCGCCCTATGGCATGCCGGTGGACAAGCTGTTTTCCGACGTGCAGCGCCTGCTGCTGGAGCCCGCTCATCCCGCCGCCGGCAACGACGCACTGGCCAGCTGCAGCCGCAAGCACAGCGGCACACTCGCCGCGCGCTGACGTCACCTCCACCGCGGTGGGTGCCGACCGTTGGTCGGCACACCCCCACACCAATCCCCGGCCGGCCAGGAGAGCCAGCCGGCCGGGGCACCACTCAACGCCTTACTTGGTCTCTTCCCACTGCACCACGTCCGGCTCGGTGGCGCGGATACCGGCGGTGGACAGCAGCCTGGTGGTCGCATCCAGTGCCGCGTTCACCGACGGATACTCCACGATGGCCTGGCCCGAAGCCTTCGACACCTTCACCACGGTGCCACCGGTGGCCGTAGCCGCGCGCTGGGCCGAGGCCGCATCGGTGAAGAACACCTTGACCCGCGAGGTCGCCACCACCGGCGCCCCGTCACGGGAGACCGCCGCCGCGAACTTGCCGGCACCGGCATCAGCAGGCGCGGCCGCTGCGCCATCCAGCGAACGCTTGGTACGCGAACTGGTGGTCGCCGCCGCCTGCGGGGTGATCGTGAACTGACCGCCGCTGGCCTGCTTCACGGTGGTCGAGGGAGACAGCTGGAAGCGCGTGCCGCCCACATCGAACGAGCGGCCGGTGGCGGACGCCTTCAGTTCCTGCGCATCCACGGTCGACAGGGTCCTGGCTGGAGGGGTCTGCCCCGAGCTCTGTGCCCAGGCAGGGGAGGTCATCGCCGCGAAGGCGAGCGTGCTCAACAGAATGGTGGTCTTCATCATCAGTGCCCCAGAACGCGGATCTTGAAGAATTCGAGGTTGCCACGCGATGCAGCGGTCGCGGCCTGCCCCATGTCGGTCACTTCCAGCGTCCAGGTGCCGCTGGCACTCTCATCCAGGAAGGCATTGCTGGACAGCAGGTCCCAGCTGGTGAAGTTGCTCTGCGCGCCACCCGTGCCCGAACCGATCGCGGTGAACGCCGGTTGCACCACGCTGCGGGTGCCGCTGGGCGACACCAGCACGAACTGCAGCTGGCGCGTGTTGCGGTGGTTGACCCGGAAGCCCAGCTGCACGCTTTCGATGTTGCGCGCGCCGTTGGCCAACTGGAAGGTCAGGCGTGCGGCGGCAGCCGAGGTGTTGCCGATGGCCACGGTACGCGTGGTGTTGCGCCAGCCGCTGTCGACCAGCGCACCGAGCGACTGGAAGTTCTCGGCGACCTGCACTGCACGTGCAGCGTTGACTACGCCGAAGCCATACCAGTTGCTGTAGGCACGGCCGGCAGCATTCACCGTCCAGCCCGGCACCAGCGTGCGCCCGTCGGCCAGTGTCACCGCCGGCTGGTTCGGGTGGTTGCGGGTGGCGGTGGTGGCCAGGATGTACTTCACATCGCGATAGGACAGGTTCGGATTGGCTTCCAGCACCAGTGCGGCCACGCCCGACACCATCGGTGCCGACGCGGACGTGCCGTTCATCTTGGCGGTGTAGTTGCAGGTGCTGTCGATGGCCGACAGGTTGCTGTCCAGCTTGTTCTGGCGGTTGGTGTTCTTGTTGCTGCCCTGCGCGCACCCGGTCACGTCGGTGGTGACGATGGCCGGGTCGTAGGCGCGTGCCACCAGGCCCGGGGCGTACTGCGCCTGCAGGCCGTACTCGCCGCCAAAGGCCGACACCCACAGCGCCGAGCCGGTGGAGGAATACGACGAGCGCACGCCATCGGCGCGCACCGCGCCTACGGTGATGACGTTGAACAGGTTGTTGCGCGGGTCGCGGCCAGCCGGCACGCAGCCGGTGTTGCGGTTCTTGGTGTCGGTGGTGCAGACATCCTGGGTCTGGCTGATCGAGGCATTGTTGAAGTTGTTGCCGGCCGACTTCACGTAGATGCCGCCACGGCCACCGCGCGTCCCCGACAGGGCCTGCTCATACGAACGAATCGTGTTTTCGCTGTACGCCAACGGCAGGTTCGGATTGCCCGGGCCGGCGCCCCAGCTGTTGTTGAACACCTGCACGTCGGCCGACTCCGCGCCGTCCCACCAGGCGTACTCGATGTTGCTCTGCTGGTTGCCCAGAGCTGAGCGCGAAATCGGGTTGAAGCCCTTCAGCGTCGCCGCCGGGGCCACACCGCGCACGCCCAGGTTGTTGGCGCCCACCGCACCGGCGATGCCACCGACCATGGTGCCGTGGTTGTCGACATCCGGGTTGGTCGGGGTGGGGTTGTTCGAGCCATTGGTGAAGTTCTTGCCGGCCACCGCGGCCACGTTGGCCGCCAGGTCCGGATGCGCGATCTGCAGGCCATCGTCGACGATGGCGATGGTGACGCCCTGGCCGCGGATGCCATTGCGGAACAGGCCATCCACGTTCAGATCGTTGCCGGCTACCGGCAGCGTGTCGGCCGGGACCGTCTGCCCGGTATTGAGCAGGTGCCACTGGATACCCGCCAGCGGATCGGCCTGTTGGGCCTGGGCGGTGACGGCCAGGCTGCCCAGCACCAGGGCAGTGGCGAGGGCCAGGCGCGCAGAGCGCGGTGGCGCGGAGCGTTGCGTGTGTCGCTTCATACACGAATCCTTCTGTTGTGAATCGGCATGGCAGGACGGCGGGGCGGAACTGCCCCATCGCAACGAGCCAAACGCGACACAACGAACAACCCCCTACCTCTTCACACAAACAATCTGCGAATGTGCCAATTGCGTCACAAACGCTTAGTACGTCAGGTTATGACAGGGCATTCGAATGCCTTCACGCCATCTTCGCGCGTCTGCTTCGAGGGCCGGAAACGTGGTAATCACATGCAGATGAAGACACGCATGAAGAATGGACGCCAGCGTGCACGTGCGCGCGCAGACCAGACCCCGCTCTCGGTTGCCGCCATCCGCAAGGTGGTGCTGTCCGTGCATACGCGCAGCCACGACTATGGCGACGATGCCGATATCGCCGAGTTGCTGCCCGAGCTGGCCGCCTTCGGCATCACCACGGTGAAACCGCTGCGGCTGTTGATGAAGAGGCACCGACGCGCGCTGCTGCAGGAGGAACGGATCGTCATGCGCCGCGCAGAGACGCTGCATCTGCGCACCGAGTGGCGGCTCGGTGGCATAGACGTGCATGCCAACACCAGCCGCTACGCCATCGGCGGCCTGGTCCGCACCAGCATGGAACACGAATTCGGCTTCGAGACGATGCTGCCCTTCCACGAGGTGCGCGAGGACGAATCCGCGTAGCGGGGTGCCTGCGCGGTGGGTGTGGCAGCCCCGCCGGGTATCATCGCGCGCCCTCACATCGCGCTGTGTTACTACAGCCCGTGCACCCTTCCGCATCGGAGCACGATGATGGTCAATCCGCTCGCCCAGGCCCATCGCGGCCTCGGCACCACGCTGTTCAGCCTGTTGAACCCGATACCCTTCGGCTTCTTCGTCGGTGCACTGATCTTCGACGCGATCTACCTCAACAGCGCCGAGGTGATGTGGGGAAAGGCCGCCGCCTGGCTGATAACCTTCGGCCTGCTGATCGCCATCCTTCCGCGCCTGATCAACCTGTTCGCGGTCTGGCGCCGCAACGGCACGGCCACCCGTATCGACCGCATCGACTTCTTCCTCAACCTGGTCGCGGTGGTGCTGGCCATCTGGAACGCCTTCGTGCACAGCCGCGATGCGTATGCCGTTGCAGTGCCGGGCACGATCCTGTCGGCGCTGACCGTGGCCCTGATCGCGCTGGGCCTGATCCTGCTGTCACTGCAGCCGCCGGTGCTGCAGGGAGGTCGTCATGGCTAAGCACATCCTGCCCACCGTCGCCGCCTTGGCATTGGCCGCCGCCCTGTCGGCCTGCGCCGGCAAGGCCGAGTACCATCCGGCCGACCAGTCGGGCCCGCAGCCGCCGCTGCCCAAGCCGGCCAACTTCCTGATGCCGCCGATGCAGGTGCCCAAGGGCGTTGGCTGGGCTGATGGACAGACCCCCACGGTGGCCGAGGGCCTGAAGATCGAGCGCATCGCCGCCAACCTGCAGCATCCGCGGCGGCTGCTGACCCTGCCCAACGGCGATGTACTGGTGGTGGAAGGCAACGGCCCCGGCGAACAACCGGTCACCACGCCCAAGCAGTGGATCGCCGGCAAGGTGAAGGCGCGCTCGGGCAAGGCCGGCAAGGGCGGCAACCGGGTCACCCTGCTGCGCCGCACGCCGGGGACGAACACCTGGACCCAGCATGTCTACATCGAAGGCCTGCATTCGCCGTTCGGCATCCAGCTGATCGGCGACACGCTGTACGTGGCCAACACCGGCAACATCGTGCAGTACCACTACGTGCCTGGTGAAACCCGCATGTCCGACAAGGGCCGCGAGTTCACCGACCTGCCCAGCACCATCAACCACCACTGGACCAAGGAACTGCTGGCCAGCCGCGATGGCCGCAAGCTGTACGTTGGCGTGGGCTCCAACAGCAACATCACCGAAAATGGTCTGGCCGTCGAGTACCGCCGCGCAGTGGTGCTGGAAGTGGACGTAGCCACCCGTGGCAGCCGTATCTTTGCGTCGGGCATCCGCAACCCGACCGGCCTGGACTGGGAGCCGAGCACTGGCACGTTGTGGGCGGTGGCGAACGAACGCGACGAGATCGGTGCCGACCTGGTGCCGGATTACCTCACCTCGGTGAAGGAGGATGGCTTCTACGGCTGGCCCTACAGCTACTACGGCCAGCACGTGGACGAGCGCGTGCAGCCGCAGCGGCCGGACCTGGTGGCCAAGGCGATCACACCGGACTACGCCATCGGCTCGCACGTGGCACCGCTGGGCCTGTTGTTCTACACCGGCCAGGCATTGCCGGCGCAGTACCACGGCGGCGCCTTCATCGGCGAGCACGGCAGCTGGGATCGTTCACCACTGAGCGGCTACGAAGTGGTCTACGTACCGTTCAAGGACGGCAAGCCGACCGGGCGGCCGCAGACCGTGGTCAGCGGCTTCGCCTCGAAGGACGAGAAGAAGCTGATGGGTGCGCCGGTGGGCATGGCGATGGACGCCGAAGGCGCGCTGCTGGTGGCCGACGACGTAGGCGACGTGGTGTGGCGGGTGTCGGCCAAGTAGCTGTGTAGCGTCGAGCCATGGCCGAAGAACATCCGGTAGAGTCGACTGTCAGTCGACTCGAGCGCGCAGCGCGTGCTTCCCCGGTAAGCAGCGAAGGGCAGTCGACACTACCCTGTCGACTCCGCCCTGCCGGTTCTGCCACCGGGTTCAGCGTGCCCGGAACCCGCTGAACACCGACTCGGCAGCAAACCCCACGCCACCCAGCAGCACGCCGAAATACACCACCGTGGCCACCAAGAAGCCATAACCGGCCACTACCGCCGCACCATCGCGCTGGATGAAGCCAATCGCAAAGGACATCAGCGCCAATGCCGGCAGCGTGTTGCTGAAGGGAATCGGTCCGGCCGGCGCCATCAGCAGCAAGGTGGCGAACACCAGCATCAGGTTGTTCAGGCGCATCATCTTCTTCGAGCGCACCATCACCGCCAGCCGCATCGGCCGCGACAACCGCTCCATGCGGTGCACCCACTTCAGCGCACGGCCGAGGTTGGCCTTCAGCTTGTCGGTGGCGATCTCGCGGCGCGCCAGTTTCTGCGGTACCCACAGCGGGCGGTTGCGCACCCGGCTCAGGCCGATCAGCAGGATCGAGGCGCCAAACACGGTACTCAGCCCCGGAATCGACACCGGAATGATGAAGATGGCCGAGAGCAGGATCACGATCAGCAACAGGCCTTCATCGCCCAGCGCACTGAGCAGGGTGCCGACCCTCACCTGGTCGCCGGGCAGCTCGTCGATCATCTGCTCGATCTGCTGGGCCAGGGGGGCGCTGTCGTCGGTTTCGGGGGCACGGTAGGTCATGCGTCGCAAGCTTCTCCAGGGAAGGGCGGTCAATGGGCCGTCCTGCGGTGGGGAACGCACAGGCTCCTGCAGTATCCCGGCCAACGTGGGCAGAGAGGTGAACCGGCCATGAGGGGGTAAACTGGCGTGCCCCGCACGAGTTGAACGCAATGGACATGGGCCGCAGGCAATCGACCATCGAACTGGTCGCCATCGACATGGATGGCACCCTGCTGGACCCGTCGCACCAGCTCACCCCCCGCGCCAGGAAGGCCATCGCGCAGGCGCGGGCGCTGGGCGTGCACATCGTGCTGACCAGTGGCCGCCCGGTTCCGGGCCTGGCGCCGTACCTGCACGAGCTCGGCATCACCGGCAACGACGACTACTGCATCGCCTGCAATGGCGGGCTGGTGCAGCGCGTCGGCACGCGCGAAACCGTGGTCGAGTATCCGCTCAGCTTCGACGATTTCCTGTTCTGCGAGCAGGTGGCCCGCGAAGTGGGCGTGCACTTCCAGGCGCTCGACAGCCAGCGCATGTACACACCCAACCAGGACATCAGCTACTACACCGTGGCCGATTCGCATCTCTCGCGGATGCCGCTGTCCTATCGCCGCGTGGAAGACATGGACCCGTCGATGTCCTTCATCAAGCTGATGATGATCGACGAGCCCGAGGTACTGGATGCCGCCATCGCGCGCCTGCCCAGCGCGCTGACCGAGCGCTTCGCGGTATTGAAGAGCGCGCCGTACTTCCTGGAAGTGTTCGACCACCGCGCAGGCAAGGGCCCGAGCCTGCAGCAGCTGGCCGAGCATCTGGGCATCGACCGCGCCAACGTGATGGCCATCGGCGACCAGGAAAACGATCTGACCATGCTGCAGTACGCCGGTACCAGCGTGGCGATGGGCAATGCCATTGATGCAGTGAAGGCGGTGGCGCGGTTTGAGACCAGCAGCAATGCTGATGACGGCGTGGCGCGCGCCATTGAGGCCTACGTATTGCGTTGAGGCGCCAAGCGGCGCTCAGCGCCTCAGGCCCAGCACGCAGTGCGGAGCATCGCGCTGGCTGCGGACGATGATCTCCTGCGCTCCTACGGTGAGCGAATGGTGCTGCTCGTGGTTCCGCGCGATCAATGGCGCACCATGGCTGGGTGGATAGATGAATGGCTGCAGGGTGTAACGCTTAGCCAACCGCTCCAGTGGGAAGCATGGCGTATCCACGAACGTGACGAACAGAAGGCGGATTTCATCGTCCTCGCCGCGTATAACGCGATACTCCACGTTATCGATGGCAAAGCCATCGGCGGTCAGCATCGGCTGTGACCGGTAGATGCGCGGTCCTGCATCCTTCTCAAATGAAAACGGCGCGATGATGCCCAGCTCATGCAACTGGGCCGGGCTGATCGGCGACGGCGTGGTGACGAGCGCGTCGATCAGGGCATCCAGACGCTGTGGGGAACGCACTTCAACTCTGTCGTGCGATAGCGCAGTTTCCATGCACGAAAGCAACATCATGCCAACGCTGGCTATTGCTTTCCAGGTGGTCCAGCGGGTCATCAAGGCTCCTGCCAATCTGGAATCGGGTATCTGAAGATACCGGACAGGACGATACCTGCGTATAGCCGCGCTGTACCACGGTGCAATGGCGGATGCGGCAGTGCGATGCAAGAATTTCGCACGTCGAAATCACCCCACCGAATCCCACGGCAGATGATCGTCTTCGTCTGCTGACCGGCGCGCAGCGCGCCGTCACCCCCTCAACGCGATCGCACCGCCAGCCAGGGCGCCGACACCGGTGCTGCAACGCGCTGGGCGTGCGCCTGCGCCGCTCTCTCCCTGCACCTGGATCTGCCCATGAACACCCCACCCACGACGCGCCTCGCCCTGGCCATCATCGCGGCGATCACCGCACCTGCGTACGCAGCAGACACGCACGATGCCGCGCACGACTCGCCCACCACGCTCAACGCCCTGCAGGTCATTGCCACACCGCGCGGTGCGGCCGTGGCACCGACCCAGGTGGTCGGCCCCAACCGTTACATCATCAAGGCAGACGACCTCGACGCGATGGTCACCGGCAACAACGGCCTGGCGATGCTGAAGCAGGTGCCGGGCGCCAGCTACACCGCCACCGACGGGCTGGGCCTGGATATCTCGGCCACCAGCCTGTTCGTGCGCGGCTTCCGCATGAACGAAATGGGCATCACCTTCGAAGGCGTGCCGCTGAACGACAACGGCTTCCTCTCGCTCACCGGCACCAGCGTGGTGAACGTGGGCGTGCCCGATGGCATCGGCGCGATCACGGTCAGCCCCGGTGGCGCACCGGTCAGCGTGTTCTCCAGCAGCGTCAACGGCGGCAGCCTGGAATACCGCCTGCGCGAGCTGCAGGACACGCCCAGCCTGCGCGTGAAGCAGGGCGTGGGCAGCAACAACACGCTGGTCACCACCGCATCCGGGCAGAGCGGCCAGCTCGGCGAGCATGGCCCGAAAGTACTGGTCGACCTGCAGCGTGTGTCCGCCGACAAGTACCAGGGCGAGGGCACGCAGAACTTCCTGCGCGGCGACCTGAAGCTCCAGCAGGACGTCGCCTGGGGCGATTTCACCGTGTTCCTGTCAGACAGCAAGGCCAAGGTCTGGGGCTACAACAACATCTCCTTCGACATGATCCGCAAGCTGGGCTGGAAGGCCGACATCTTCTACCCGGACTACGCTTGGGCGTATTACGTGGCCTCGCCGGAGAATGCGGACAAGTCCTGCGGCGCCTACACCTGCGGTGAGCTGTCCGAACTGATTCCGTACGACACCGGTCAGATCACCCGTGACCGGGTGTCTTCGATCAGCCATCGCTTCCAGATCAGTCCGGCGCTGAGCGGCAACGTGCAGTTGTACAACGCCAACAGCCACACCCAGGCCACGCTGACCGACCCGACCGTACCGTCGCCCAACGGCGCGCCATTCTCCGAACAGGTGCAGACACCGCGCCTCAACCGGCTGGGCGGCATGCTCAACCTGCAGTTCGAGGCGGGCGCGCACACCTTCACCGCCGGTTTCTGGCAGGAGAAGAGCAAGGCCGCCGCCAAGACCGAGTGGTACCAGCAGCCGCTGCTGGGCGAAGGCCCGCCGCTGAAGGCCACCGGTCCGTTTGATGTGTACGGCCCCGCGTTCAAGACCGACAACGCATCGAGTTGGGTGACCCGCTCGCGTCAGTTCTACCTGCAGGACGACATCGTGTTGAACGACACGCTGAAGCTGGGTGTCGGCTTCAAGGCCGTGGATTTCCGCACCAGTGGTGGCGGCCTCGGTGATGCCAAGGACCGGCCGGTGAACGGCACGCTGCGCGCGAAAAGCAACTTCCTGCCGCATGTCTCGCTGTTCTGGAGCCCGACCGAATCCACCGATGCCTTCATCGACCTGGCCAACACCATGAACGGCTACCGCGTCGCCCAGCGCGGCAACATCGGCTACACCGCCTCGGCCTGGACCATCACCGACCAGGAAGAGTTCGATCGCGTGGCGGGCACGCTGCGTCCGGAGAAGAACTGGAACCTCACCGTGGGCGCGTCGCATCGCTTCGACCGGCTGACGATCACCGGCGACGTGTTCTACAACGACATCCGCAATCGCCTGCTGTCGGCGGCCATCGGCACTCAGTTCGCACAGATCAATACCGTGCGGCTGATGCCGAAGATGCACGTGATCGGTGCCGACCTCGGCATCACCGCCGATCTGAGCGACCACCTGCAGTTCTACCAGGGCGTGGCCGTGGCCCGTTCGTACTACGACAGTGATTTCGTGGTGGGTGACACGGTGTACCCGATCAAGGGCAATGCCCAGCCGGGTTACCCGCAGATCTCGCTGGTCAGCGACCTGTCGGCGCATTTCGGCGATTGGCGTTTTGGTGCCACCAGCACCTCGTACCTGCGCCAGCCCTTCACCTACGAGAACGACATCCGCGTGCCGACGTTCTGGCAGGTCAATACCTATGCCGCCTACCGCTTCGGTGCGGACAGCGCGGTGCCCGGCCTGGAGCTGCGGCTGGACGTGAGCAACCTGTTCAACCGCCACAACATCGGCACCGCCACCATCGCCGGCTCGTCGTTCTCGGGGGATTACCAGACCCTGCAGCGCAGCGCGCCACGGCAGCTGATGCTCAGTACCTCGATGGCGTTCTGAGGTGGCGAGGATGGGGTCAGAGCCCTTTGCTGCGCAAAGGGATCTGACCCCAGACCCAGCTTTGCGCGGCCGGCAGCGATTTTCCGGCAACGACGCAAGGTTCCCACAATGTTGCTGGGTCATCCTGTTGGCATGGCTCAGTACAACCCGCGAACCCCGTTGTTCGGCATCCGGGGCCCAGGACGGCCCCGGAAGGCGCTGTCCGTGGCGCCTGTGATCGACCTGCAGGCCGAGTACCAGTTCTGGCACGTCTACGAGCGCGTGGTCCGTCCGTTGCCCGGTGGGGGGCTGCGGCTGGCCTGGCTGGTGTGCCAGAAGGTGTACCGGGACCGGTGGCAGCACCCGGACGACAGCGACGAGGCGGCGTTGTCGCGGGTGCTGTTTGGCGGGAACATGACGGCTGACCGGGCGTCGGAGCTGGCGGAGCTGCACGCGCTGGTCAGCCGTCGGGTGGCGTTGCTGGCGAAACGGGGACGGTTGCATTCGGCAGCCTGATGCCTGCCCTTGGTAGGGTCGACTGTTAGTCGACCGCTCTTCGCATCCGGCCGCAGGAGGATACGCGCAGTCAGCGTCTATTCGACTCGGGCGAACATACCAAGGTGATTCCGTCTTCCGGGTATGCCTGCGGAAAGCGGTTGTTCTCACGACACCATGTCGCGGCGGGCGGCGATAGCCATTCGATCAGCGTCAGAATCTCATCGTGGTGCCCGCGCAGGTTCCAGCCGAGGATCGGTTCGTGATGGGCGATGCGGTTGCGTAGCACGCGTATGCGAGTCAGCGGTCCCGAAAAGCTCCTCCTCTTCAGTCCCCTGGGCGCACTGGGGTCCGCAATCCGGTGAAGGATCTGCTGCCAAAGGGCCTCGTAGTCCTTGTTGAACATTGTTGTCCAGAAACTGAAGGTGAGACTGGCGACCACACCGCCTGCTGTTACCGTCTTTCCCGCTCTGACCAATTCGTTGACGGCTTTGGCGACCTGCTCGAGTTGATGAGCAACCTTCAGGGCGCCAGCGCCTCGGCCGTACCACGCCTCGCCCTTGGCCTGGGTCAGAACGGTGTGGATGCGGTTTCGCAGTGCCACTTCCAACGTCTGCAGTGGTGCGTAGAGGCTTTCAGACAAGTGGGTATTGCATCCATACAGGGCGATGGCTCGGCTACGGTCGCCCCCCGCCCAATCCAGGTAGCGGCCAAAGCGCTCCAGGGAAAGGGCTTCTTCGAATCTGTCATGGCTCATCGCCGCCTGGACGCCTCCACTGATGCCGATTGCAGTGTGCCGCCGTGTGGGGTACGGTGGTCAGGTACACCCCGGTACCGTCTCTGTCCTTCTGGGCACGCGGCCGGGGTATTTTTTCGATTGTTGCTGCTCCCGTGCGCACGAGGGCTCCCGGCAATCAGGCTCATGCATTTCCCCGGTCCAACTGCCGATAGCCGATCGCCTCAGCCAGATGCGCGGTCTGGATGTCCTCGCAACCCGCCAGATCCGCAATTGTGCGCGCCACCCGCAGAATCCGGTGCATCGCACGTGCTGAAAGCTGCAGACGCTCGATGGCCTGTTCAAGCATGTCCTGATCGCCCTCGCTCAGTCGGGTACACGCCCGCAACGCCGCCGGTGGAAGATGGGCATTGAGCCCGCCACGCGCTTGCTGCCGGGCGTGCGCGGCTTCCACCCGTGCGCGTACCGATTCACTGGGCTCACCCAGCGGCGTACTCTCCCGCAGCTCCACCGCGTCCATCCGCGTCACGCCGATATGCAGATCGATGCGGTCCAGCAACGGACCCGACACCCGTGCGCGGTAGCGGTTGATCCGTTCATCGCTGCACAGGCAACGATTGCTGCGGTCACCGGCCCAGCCGCACGGGCAGGGATTCATCGCGGCCACCAGTTGGAACCGCGCGGGGTACTGCACGCTGCGTGTCGCGCGGGCGATGCGGATGTGGCCGGATTCCAGCGGCTCTCGCAGAGTCTCCAACGCACTGCGGTTCCACTCTGGAAGCTCATCCAGGAACAGCACGCCGTGATGGGCCAAGGAGATCTCGCCGGGGCAGGGCGGGTTGCCCCCACCTACCAGCGCCGCCGCACTGGCACTGTGATGCGGTGCCCGAAAGGGCCGCTGCCGCCACCGTCGTGCGTCCAGTCCTTCGCCACTCACCGATGCAATCGCGGCCAGCTGCAGCGCCTCAGTCTCTTCGGTATCCGGCAACAGGCTGGGCAGGCGCGAGGCCAGCAGTGTCTTGCCGCAGCCAGGACTGCCGATCAACAACAGATGGTGCCCACCCGCTGCGGCCACTTCCAACGCGCGCCGTGCGTGCGCCTGCCCGCGCACGTCGGCCAGATCGGGCAGTGGCAACGGCGTCGTGTCCACGCGCTCTACGGGCGGCAACAAGCGCGGATTGCCCAGCCCGGCACAGCACTCCAGTAGCGTTCGGGCCACACGCACGTCAGCGTGCTCGGCCAGCGCCGCCTCGGCGGCATTGCCCGGCGGTACCACCAGGATGCGGCCGGCTTCAGCGGCCGCGATCGCCGCCGGCAGCGCGCCGGCCACCGGCCGCAGTTCGCCGGTCAGCCCCAGCTCGCCCAGGAACTCGTATTGCAGCAGCGACTGCGGATCGACCTGGCCACTGGCCGCCAGAATGCCCAGCGCGATGGCCAGGTCGTAACGCCCACCTTCCTTGGGTAGATCGGCGGGCGCGAGGTTCAACGTGATGCGCCGCTGCGGAAAGTCGAAGCGCGCGCAGAGCAGGGCGGCACGCACGCGCTCGCGGGATTCGCGCACGCTGGTCTCGGCCAGGCCGACAATCTGGGTGGCAGGCAGACCGCCAGAGAGATGCACTTCCACCCGCACCAGCGGGGCATCGACCCCGGCGCGGGCGCGGCTGTGGACCAGCGCCAGGCTCATGTGTGGTTTCCTGCAGAGAGGCGCTTGATCGTGCGGCAGGTGCGCTGCGGGGAGCTATCGGGAATTGCTGGTGAAGTGGCTAGGAGGATTCTGGCCGGTGTTCGCCTGGTGCACACTCGCCAGAGCACCCAGAGCACGCCTCGACCAACAGTGGCTCTGCGTCTTCCTAGAGCAACCGTCCCAGTTTCCGCTGAGAGTTCATCCAACGCTCGAAGCTGATGCGCGCGCGTTTGCTATCCGGCACTCGCCAGACTGCATCGATCATGCTGGCTACCCAACAGGGCGACTGCTGATTGAACTGAGGAAGTCCGAACATGAAGATCAGGCCTTGACAATGGCGCTGCTGTTGGAGTAATCATCCGCATGAACGGAAGCTGAGTCGTTTGTCGCCCTTCATCCAAGGATGTAACGGACATGATTTCTGCCAAGGACAGGCGGGGGGAAAATGCTCCCTGCAGTGTTTATCCGGGCTCGCCGCTTTGCTCGCTCATCGTGGGCTTGGCACTTACGCTGGGAGCCGGGTTCCACGTCTCAGCCCAGGATGGACTCTTCAACTATCAAGAGTATGAGAAGAGGGTAAAAAGCGCGCAGTCGCTTGCCGCCATATCCGCAGATGAGGTATTCGGGGATCGAACCTCCGGCTTCGACGGCAGCACCGAGTTCCTTGTTGAAGACGTGTCCATACCTGGCAATTTCGACCTTCCGGTCAGCATCGCCCGCCGCTTTGGAGTTGAGGCCGTCAACCGAGGATCTCGCTATAGCGAGGCCAAAGGGCTGACGCTGTTTGACGATTGGGAAATCGTCGTTCCCCACATGTCGGGCGTATGGACCAAGGGGGCTGGATGGATTACGGGCGATCCAGGGGCGCAGACCACACAGCGTTGTTCGGTCAATAAGGCGCCCTACCTATTGGAGACCTGGGGCTATACCAATATCGGCTTCGGCATTGACGTGAAGTGGCAAGGCGGAAATGGCGAGGAGCTTCTGATTGCCGATGATCCGTCCCATGCCACGGCACCAGGCTTGGAGGCGCCCAAGTGGATGACGGCTTCGAGAGCACGGTTCACCTGTTTGGCTGCAACACGAAACGGATATCCGGGCGAGGCGTTTATTGGGCACACCCCGGATGGGAAGAAGTACTTCTTCGACTGGGGTGTGGAAAGACCCTATGCAACAGCTCAGTTCAGTGATGGCGCTGCCAATCGCTCAGTGGGGCGTAAGCGGGTCTATCTTCTGGCGTCGCGTGTGGAGGACCGCTATGGGAATTGGGTGTCCTATAGTTACAACGGAGACAAACTTACTAAAATTGAGTCCAGCGACGGTCGCCGGATTGACCTGAGCTATGACGGCGACGGTCGGGTGACCAGTGTGCAAGCCAATGGGCGCATATGGCGGTATTCGTATGTTGGCGACACGGACGGGAACGACGGCGGCTTGTCCCAGGTCACGCTTCCGGATGGCTCGGCGTGGGCTTACAGTCATCGCGGACGCCTCCAGTCCAGTTTCCCTATCCGTAAAGCCGACGATGAGGGCGGGTGCGAAATACGGGCCGGTACTGAGCCCCCTCCTACGCAGATGACGGTGGTCGCCCCCTCGGGTGCCCGAGGCATATTCGACTTTGAAATGGAGTTGTTCATTCGCTCCGATCCTTGCAATGGACTGACACCCTCGCACTACCAAGCCTGGTCTTTGAAGAAGCGCACCATCACCGGGCCCGGACTGTCTCCGATGGTCACTGCGCGAAGCTACAACCTGCAGTTGCCGGGAAGCGGCCGCTGGTCCAGCCTGACCAAGCCGAATGGAACGCAGATTCGCGAGCGCTACGGTGCCAATCCAGCTCTGAACGAGCGAAAGCTCATGCAAAAGCAGGTTCTGGACGCAGCTGGCCAAGTGCAGCGTGACGAGCTCTACACCTATACGTTCGGTTCCGAGAGCGGTCCGTTCAGGACGCGGGTCGGGCATTCTATCGGGGTCCAAGCGGGTCAGTTCCTGGCGGGCATGCTGAGCGCTCTCAGTGAAAGCACATTCTCTCAAGATGGCGATACCTACCGCGTGGTCTACAGCGATTTCGATCGCAAGGCCCGTCCTGCACGCGTGAGCTATACCGGTCCTTCTGGTACCAAGGCTGAGATACGAGAGCATCTGGATACGGCCAGCCCTTGGGTCTTGGATCAGGTGCTGAGTGTCAAGGAGGCTGCGTCGGGAAAGATCACCACACAGTATGCCTATGACGGTATGGCCAAGCCGAATGCCGTCTATCGGGCCGGGGCTTTGCTGCAGAGTGTTACTTATGCGGCGGATGGCACGATCAGTGCAGTGCGCGACGGAAAGGGGAACGAAACGCAGATCCAGGACTGGTATCGCGGCGTGCCGCGATTGGTCATCAATCCCGATGGCACCACCAATCGCATGTCGGCAGATGGAAACGGGTGGATCACTTCCACCACGGACGCGCTACAAAGGACTACTTCCTATCTGCACGATCCGATGGGTCGCGTGCGCGAAGTCCAACCGCCGGTCGATGAGAACCAGTGGGCCAAGACTACCATCTCATTCCGTCAGGTCGCGGCCGATGAGTACGGCCTTTCGCCGGGGCACTGGCGAGTCGATAACGCCCAAGGGGCACGGCGTCAGGAAACCTATCTCGACGCGCTCTGGCAGCCGCTCCTGGTGCGCGAATACGATGCAAACAACGTCGCCGGCACGCAGCGGTGGGTCAGGAACGCTTACGACAGCGAAGGTCGCCTGACGTTCACCTCTTATCCTTCAAGCGATAGCACGGTGGCGACCGGTACCTGGACCGAGTACGACGCGCTGGGGCGGAAGACCTCTTCGTCCCAGGACAGCGAGCAGGGCCTGCTGATTACAACCATTGGCTACAGCAGCAATGCCACCACCACAGTCGTGGATCCACTCGGCCATCAGACCATCACCCGATTCGATGCGTTTGAAGGCCCGGACTACGGGAAGCCTGCGCAGATCATTCGTGCCGATGGCAGCAAAGTCAGCATCAAACGAAATGCTTTTGGCCTTACCACCGAAGTAGCCCAGTCCGCCAACTAAAGGCATGTCAAGGATGGCAAGCATGTACGCTGAAAAACTGCGCATGGCCGCGGCGGTGCTGCTGGGCTTCGTGCTCATGTTCATCTGCCAGGTGGCCCATGCCCAAGCATGGATTGAACTCACCGGGCCGGCTCAGACATCCTACACGGCGCCTGCAACCTATCAGTTGCAGCTCAAGAGTGGCGTCAGAGGCACCGGCCCCAAGGCCGAGTACCTGTCGGACATACAGCTCATGCGTAATGGCCAGGTGATCTCGCGGCTTCCGAGCGGGACGTACACCGAGAACGGCATCTCGCCTGGAAGCTATCAGTACGTCTACAGAGCTCTTGCCGTACGCAATGTCAATGGTGATGAGTTCACGCGAGAGCTGACGTCGCCTGTCATCACGATCACGGTGGCCGCACCACCGGCCCCCTTTGACGGTGCGGAGTATGTTTCCGCGAGCTGGCCGAGGTCAGCCGACAGGGGCACGCCGTTCAGCGGTACTGTCACGTTCCGGAACACCGGAAACACGACGTGGAGAGCGGGAGACGGCTACCGCTTGGGTCAAGCCGAACGCTATGTCTCCAGTGCTGCGAGACTGGGTATTGCCGACGTCGCCGTTCCCCATGACGTGGGCCCCGGCGGGACGGTTACCTTTACCTTCAACGGCGCGGCAGCCAATGAGAATGGACCGAGCACCCTCCAGTGGCAGATGAACCGCAATGGTGTTCGCTTTGGTAGCACCAGCAGCGAGCAGACCTTTGAGACGACCGGAAGGCTCAATCGCGGCGTCATGTATGAGCAGGAGGTCCCGACCAGCATGGAGGCCGGGCGGACCTATCGCGTCAAGCTGAAATTCGTCAATACGGGCAATACCACGTGGTCGGCGTCTGCGGGCTATGCACTGGGCTCCTGGAATCCCAATGACAATGTCCGGTGGGGCAGGGCGCGGGTCCCAATGCCGAATGACGTCAGTCCACAGCTGCCTGCGTTCTTTGAATTCGATGTGGTAGCCCCTTCATTGCCGGGTGTCTACAGCTTCCAATGGCGATTGCTGGAAGAGGGCAAAGAGTGGTTTGGTCGGGAAAGTGACAATGTCCAGGTCACCGTCAACGGGCCGCCGTCCAAGGTAATCGGCAATATCGATGGCGTCACCAGCGACGGTCAGATCCGAGGATGGGCGTGTTCGACGGGCATTGATTCGTCGATCGACATTCATGTCTACACCGGTGGAGCCGCCGGCAGTGGCGGGACGATCTTCCTGACCGGTAAGGCCGACTTGGCGAGTGAGCCGGCCGTAGCTACGTCCTGCAAGGCCGGAGGCAATCATCGCTTCTCGCTTCCAATGAGCAACGAGCAGCGCCGCCAGCGGGCTGGACAACCGATCTATGTCCATGGAATTTCCCCCGTTGGGCAACCCAACAACACCATTGGCGGTTCCGGTGCGTTCGTCGTTCCCGCAGCGCCCAGTGGCACTCTGTCTGTGTCCCCTGCGATGTGCCAGATTGCAGCTGGTGCGCAGACCTGCAACGTCACCCTGACCTGGTCGGCCACGGACTCCCGTGCAGAACTCAAGCGTGATGGCGGTTCTGTGGTCGGCAGCGGAGCGAGCGGTTCCATCGTGGTGCCGATTGGCGCCGGCACGAATCGATTCACGCTTTCGGTTGCGGGTGATGCGATTGCCCAGGCGGCGGCCACTGCCAAAGCCGCTCCTACCTTGCCAGTCAATCCAGACAATCCGGCCCCGACCGTGGCCCGGCGATACGTCTACGACGACAACCTTCGGTTGTGCAAGGTCATCGAGCCAGAAACCGGGGCGACCGTGTTTGGCTACGATGCGGCCGGCAATCTTGCCTGGAGTGCGAGCGGGCTGGAGTTGCCCAGCCTGACCGAATGCAACCGTGAGGCGCCGCAGATTGCAGCGCGCCGCGTTTCACGCAACTACGATGCCAGCAATCGCCTGCAGACGGTGGTCTATCCCGATGGTCTGGGTGATCAGCAGCTTGAGTACACACCTACGGGCCAGCTGAAGACTGAGAGGGTCTTCAATCAGGACCGTGTGCCAGTGGTGACCACCCGTACCTACAACTCTCTCGGGTCGGTGGTCAGTCAGAGCCGTGTCATAGGCAGCGCGAGCGCCCGAACGCTGGCATTTGGCTATGACCACATGGGTCAGCATGTTCGTACGGACTACCCCGATGGCTACTCCGTCCAGCAATCCTTGAATGCTCTGGGCCAGCCCGTGCGGCTACAGGATGGCACTGGCGCCGTACTCGCCAGCAACATCGCCTACTTCCCCAGTGGTGAAACCGCCGCGCTGACCTACGGCAATGGCATCGTACGTGGCGTAACCGAGAATGCGCGACAGTTGACCAGCCGCATCGTTGACAGTGGCATGGTCGATCTGAACTACAGCTATGACGCGACGGGAAACATCAGCCAGATCAGCGATGCCGTACGCGGCGACTCCTGGAAGATCAGCTTGGGCTACGATCGCCTTGATCGATTGATTCAGGCCCGCGCGCCGGCATTTGGTGGGAATGGGCAGTACACGTTCGGCTATGACACGTTGGACAACATCGTCTCGATGCGATTGCCAGGGAAGCGGGAGCGCACGTTCCATTACGACACCCGCAATCGCCTGGAACTGCTGCGGGACCCCAGCGGTAACGGCGTCTCTGGCTTCTCCTACGACGCGGCAGGCAATCTGGCGGTGCGTAACGGCCAGACGTTCACCTACGACATGGGTGGCCAGCTCCGTTCCGCCGGAGATGTGCAGAAATACTTCTACGACGGAGCCGGACTGCGTGCTTACGCAACAGCATCAACGTCGGCACCGACATCAGAAAATTCACCCATCTTGGGCAAGGCGCCCATCACGGGTAGCCACAACTGGGATGTATCCATTCCAGAGCGCGGTGGCGGTGAACTTGGTTTCTTGGCGAGTGATCTGGATCGCTCCTGGCAGTATCTCGTGGGTGGGGAGCTGATCGAATCCACCCAAGGTGGGGAAACGTCCGACTACATCTACCTCGGCAAGAGACTGCTGGCTATTCGCACCAGCTCTGCCACGGGGGCAACGCTCACCTATCTTCATCACGATGCACTCAATACGCTTGTGGCAACGAGCAGGGCTAATGGAGAGGTGCTGACGCGTCACTTCTGGTCACCGTATGGCGAGGCAGACGCGGCGCCTGCTGCGAAGATTCCAGGCTACTCAGGCCATCTTGCAGACCCCGACACGGGACTGGTCTACATGGGGCGGCGCTACTACGACCCACAACTGGCGAGGTTCATTTCTCCCGATCCGTTAGCTGCTAGCACCTCCGGAGGGCCAAATTTCAATCGCTATCGGTACGCCAGCAACAACCCATTCCGATTCTCTGATCCCACGGGCGCGTGTGACCAGGCAACCGGGTCACATATGTGCAATGGCAGCTGGTTCGCCGGGGCAAACCTGACCGGTGCGCCGTCGCCGACACCTGGCGGAGTGCCACAGCACGATCCCAACGCCCCCGCGCCTGCGGAGATCGTCAAGGCTACAGGCCTGGGCGCCATTGAGGAGTATTTTTCTGAACGGAATTTCTTCATCTGGACCGGCCAGAGTTCTGTAGACACTCAGTTGCCGCTCTGCGCGTAGCGCCTTTCAAACTCTACCGGTGACACGCCGCCAGCGGAACCATGCCGGCGGATCGGGTTGTAGAACATCTCGATGTAGTCGAACACGTCCGA
>NZ_JCAFRT010000020.1:0-67631 GCF_059368495.1 Stenotrophomonas sp. YJH_SMC_91
CTTCGGGTAGTGCCGGCCGCTGGCCGGCAACCTCATTGAATCCAGCATCGAGAGCAGCCGGCCAGCGGCCGTCTCTACCAGGGCTTGTCCCCGGCCTGGATTCGCGCTTCGGGTAGTGCCGGCCGCTGGCCGGCAACCTCTTTGAACCAGGCATCGAGAGCAGCCGGCCAGCGGCCGGCTCTACCAGGGCTTGTCCCCGACCTGGGTTTGCGCTTCGGGTAGTGCCGGCCGCTGGCCGGCAACCCCTTTGAGCCAGGCATCGAGAGCAGCCGGCCAGCGGTCGGCTCTACCAGACGGGATCGTTACCGCAGCGGGCGATCCTCGCCGCCATCCCCGCTCTCGGCAGGCGCCGGACCGGCGTTGCTGCGACGCTGCTCCTCATAGGTGCGGAATGCCTGGTGGATGTGCTTGCGCAGCTCATCGTCGTTCCACGGTTTGGTCAGGAAGCGATAGATCGCGCCGCGGTTGATCGCGTCGGTCACCGTGTTCAGATCGGTGTAACCGGACAGCACCAGGCGGATCGTATCCGGGTACAGCATCTTCACCCGGCCCAGGAACTCGGTGCCGCTCATGTCGCTCATGCGCTGGTCGGACAGGATCACCTGCACGTCGTTGATCGCCAGCAGATCGAACGCATCGCGCACGTTGCCGGCGGCCAGAATGCGGTAGCCATCGCGGCGGAACAGGCGCACCAGCGATCGCAGCACGTTCTCCTCGTCGTCCAGCAGCAGCAGTGTGCGGTCCGGGCGGGTCTCGGCGAAGGCTTCCGGGCGCAGGTAGCGGCGGCGCAGGGTCATGCCGGCGGCATCGGCCGACATCGGTTCGCCGAACAGGTAGCCCTGGAACACGTCGCAGTCGTTGCGGCGCAGGAAGCCCAGCTGCGCCTGCGATTCCACGCCGTTGGCAATGACCGTCATGCCCAGCTGGTGGCCCATGGCGATGATCGCGCGTGCGATGGCTGCCTCGCGGTTGCCGGCTGGTGCACTCTTGATGAAACTGCGGTCGATCTTCAGCTTGTCCACCGGGTAACGCACCAGCGCACTGAGGCTGGAATCGCCGGTGCCGAAGTTGTCCAGGCTCAGGCTGACGCCTTCGTTGCGCAGGTTGGCCAGTGTCTCGTGCACGAAATTGACATTGTTGGTCAGCGCGCTTTCGTTGATCTCCAGCGTCAGCATCTGTGCCGGCACGCCCGCGGCCTGGATCAGGCCCATCACTTCAGCGAAGAAGTTCGGCCGCAGCAGCTGCAGGGTGGAGACATTCACGGCAATGGTGAAGTCGTCGAAGCCCTGGTCGCGCCACAGGCGGGCCTGCTTGAGCGCGCCTTCCAGCACCCAGGTGCCGATCTGCACGATGATGCCCAGCCGCTCGGCGGTGCGCATGAAGCGCTCCGGCACCAGCATGCCCAGCGTGGGGGACTGCCAGCGCAGCAGCGCCTCCATGCCCACCACATGGCCGTCGCGGGCACTGACCAGCGGCTGGTAGCGAAGTTTCAGCTCGCCGTTGGGGATCGCGTCGACGATCTGGCGCGCGATGATGCTCTCGCTGTGCGCGCTCGGCGGGGTATCCACTGCATGGATGCGCACCGCGTTTCCACCTTCGCGGGCCGCCTGGTACAGCGCATCCTCGGCGTGGTCGAGCAGTCGCGAGGCGTTACTGGCGTGTTCCGGGCACAGGCTCACCCCCAGCTTGCCAGTCATGAACAGCGTGTACGGCAGCACCGACAGGGGCAACTCCATCTGTTGCCGGATCTCCTCGGCGAAGTCCTCCGGCAGCGGCACGTCGGCGTTGCGCGGGACTGCGATCAGGAACTCGTCGCTGCCATGCCGCCACAGTTTGCCGCGACCCCGCAGGTAGGACTGCAGCCGCTGCGCCACCAGCACCAGCGCCTGGTCACCCACCTCGGCGCTCATGTTCTCGTTGACGGAAGCGAAGTGGTCGATGTCCACGTGCATCAGCATCAGCGCGGTGCCGCCGGAGGCCGCTTCGGCGACCATCGCCTGCAGCTCGGGGTTGCCGGCACCGAGGCGATCGGGTGCATCATCGATGCTGACCGGCGGCTGGTTGGGATTCCACATAGGCTCAGTATTCCGGTGACTCAACGGCGGCCATGCTGGCCGCCTGGTAGGGGAGGTGAACGTCGATCAGGGTGCCTTCGCCATGTGCGGACTCGATGCGCACATGGCCGCCGACACTCTGCGCGCGCTCGCGCATCACGATCAGACCCAGGCCGCGCGGGCCGTCCGGGTCGAAACCTTCGCCGTCGTCGCGGATCTGCAGGTGCAGGCTGCGCTTGCCGATGTCGCGCAGCTGCAGGTGTACCTGGCTCGCGCGCGCGTGCCGCAGCACGTTGGTCAGGCTCTCCTGTGCGATGCGGAAGCAGGCCTGTTCGATGCTGTTGTCGGGGCGATGCGGCAGGGGCTCGATCTCGGCCAGCAGCTCCACCTGCGAAGAACGGAACAGCACCCGTGCCTGCCAGCTGAGGGCCGCTTCCAGGCCCAGCGCGTCCAGCTGCGGAGGGCGCAGCAGGGTGGAGATGTCGCGCAGCTTGGCTACCGTGGTGTCGGCCAGGCTGACGATCTGTGCCAGGTCCTCGGCGCGGCGTTGCGGATCGTGCTCGTCCTGCGCGGCATGGGCGGACAATTTGATCGCCGTGATCGCCTGGCCGATGTCGTCGTGCAGATCGCGCGAGATCGCGCGGCGCTCGTCTTCCTGCAGGGAGAACAGGCGGCCGGCCATCGCCTGCAGTTCGCGGTTGCTGGTTTCCAGTGCACTGCGCGTCCGTTCGGAATCACTGAGGTCGCGCACGATCAGCAGCTTGCAGTCGCGGCCACCATAGCGAACCTCGCCCACCGCCAGGCCGGCATGGAAGCTGCGGCCGTCGGCGCGCTGCATGGCCACCACGCTGCTGTGGCCGGGGCCCAGGTGTGGCTGCCCTGCACGCAGCTGGCCGCGGACGCGGGCCAGATCACCGGCAGCGACCAGCGCCGACAGCGGCTCACCCAGCAGGGTATGGCTGCCATAGCCGAACAGGCTGGCCGCCCAGGCGTTGGTGTACAGCACGTGCTCGTCGGAGAGGATCACCACGCCATCGGGCAGCACCCGCACCAGTTCGCGGAACTGCTCCTCGCGCTCGCGTAGCAGGCGCCGCGATTGCTCCCGCTCGGTCACGTCCTGCAGGGTGCCCAGCACGCGGCTGCGGCCGGACTCATCGACACCACTGGCGGCACGCAGGTGCACCATCAGGGCGCGTCCGTCCATCGACAGCAGGGGCAGCAGTACGTCCACCTGCACCGGATCACCCGAGCAGAGGTCGGCCAGCAGCTGTTCGGTCTGGGTGGCGGTGGCAGGGTCGGCGGGAACCAGCAGCTCGTCGAAGCGGTGCCAGCGGCGGGCTTCCGGCGGCCGGCGGCCAAGCAGGCGGTAGACCTGGTTGGAATAGCGGCCCATGCCGGTGGACGGGTCCAGTTCCCAGGCGCCGATGCGCGCCAGTTCTCGGGCTTCTTCCACCCGCGCAAGCGCCTGGTCACGGCGCAGCTGGGCCAGGTCTTCGGCAGTGCGGTCGATGGCAATCAACAAGCGGGCGTTGTGGCCGTCATAGCTGATGGCGTTGGAGCGCAGTTCCATCTGCCGCAGCGAGCCGTCACGCAGCTGCAGCTGGGCACGCAGGATGCACAGTTCCTCCGGCGCCTCGCGGATCGCCTCCAGCTTGGTCTGCAGCGCCTGGTCCTGGCCTGGCGGCCACAACGCGTCGATGGTCTGCTCCAGCAGTTCGTCACGCTCCCAGCCGAAGGCGATACAGGCAGCCGGATTCGCATCGAGGATCGCCAGCGTGTCCAGGTCGTAGACCAGGATCGGGCCGGGGTTGCCCTCGAACATCTGCCGCAGGCGCAGCTCCGAGGCCTGCTGGCGCGCATGGGTGTGCAGCACATGCTCGGCCAGCGGCCGCAACAGCAGATACAGCAGGCCGGCACTGGCCAGTGCGAAGAACGAGCCCTTCACGCTCTGCCACATCGCCGCCTGCTGCGGATCCGGCACCAGCGCCTGCACGGCACTGTCGGAAGCGATCATCCAGGCCAATGCCATCACCAGGTAGCTCAGGACCACCCGTCGCCGGTCGCGGCTCAGCGCCTGCGCCATCCGCGGATCGGGTACAAGGGCGGTGCCGGTCGGTTCTGCAGGCATGGACGGGCTGGTTGAAAGGGGCGCCGGCCATCTTACCGCGCAGGTGCGCCCAGACCACTCAATTATCCGCCGCAGGCGCCGTTAACCACTGCGTGCCCCGCTGACGGGCGTGTCATCCGGAGCAAGATCGCGTGGACCAAGGGATCATCGCCAGCCTGCTGCAGCACCCGCTTGCGTCGGCGCTGGTCATCGTCGACCGCACGGGTCGCCCGCTGGCGGCCAATCCGGCTGCGCGCGAGCATGGCCTGCCGGCCACCGTGGCTGCGTATGCGCCGATGCTGGAAGATCTGCGCCTGATGGCTGCCGATGGCGGCATCGTGGCCTGCACGCTGCCGGGTGGCCCGCACGGGCACTACGATGGCCACCTGCGCGCCGTGCACGATGGCGCCGGCAACCTGCTGGCCTTCACGTTGAGCATTCCCGAACCGGTGCCGCTCGGCGGCGGTGGGCGCTGGGAGCTGGCGCTGGACAGTGCCGGCCACAGCCTGTGGGACTGGGACATTCCCAGTGACCGTGTGGTGCGCACCCCGGCAGTGGGCGATGAAACCGCCACCGAGATGCTGGCCCGCGTGCACGGCGAGGACATCGCCCAGGTGCGGGCCGCACTGGAAGAGCATCTGCGTGGCTTGAGCGAGCAGTACAGCGCGCAGTTCCGTTTCCGCCAGGCCGATGGCCAGTGGCGCTGGGTACTGGACCGGGGCCGCGTGGTCGCGCGCACCGCCGATGGCCAGCCGCTGCGCATGGTCGGTACCCATACCGATATCGAACAGCAGAAGCAGCTGGAAGGGCTGCTGCAGGAACAGCAGCTGCACCTGAGCGAGGCCCAGCGCATCGCCAGCATGGGCAGCTGGTCGTTCGACCCCAACAGTGGTGACTTCTGGTGGTCGCCGGAGCTGCGTTCGATGCTTGCGCTGGAGCAGGGCGCCGTACCCGGCCAGCGGCGCTGGCTGAAGCAGCTGCACCCACGTTCACGTGGCGCATTGCGTGCGGCGTGGCGGCGGTTGTGGCGCGATGGCCGTGCCGCCAATCTCGAACTGGAACTGACCCGGGGCAATGAGCCGTCGCAGCACCTGCGGCTGTGGATGCAGCCGTTGCTGGACATGGACGGACAGCCCAAGCGACTGCTCGGACAGGTGCAGAACATCACCGAGCAGCACCAGACCGACGCGTTGATCCGCTGGCGCACCGAGTTGCTCAACCGCGTCTCCGCGCTGGGCCGCATCGGCGGCTGCGAGATCGAGGTGAAGACCCGGCACATGCAGTGGACCGAGGAGTGCTATCGCATTCACGGCCTGCGCAAGGAACCGATCACCCTCGACCAGGCGCTGGCGTTGTACACCGAGGACTCACGCAATGCCTTCGAAGCGGCGTTGGCGCGCATCGCCAACGGCGGGCTGCCCGAGCAGCTGGACCTGTGCTTCTACCGCCAGTCCGGCCTGCGCGTCTGGGTGCAGGTGCTGATCGAGCTGGACCGCCGTGACGGCCTGCCGCCGCGCTTCGTGGTGCTGTTCCGTGACATCACCCGCGAGCGCGAAGCCAACGAGCGCATCGAACTGCTGGCCCACTACGATCTGCTGACCGGCCTGCCCAATCGCGTGCTGCTCGGCGAGCAGACGGCAGAGGCCATCGAAGAAGCACGTGACCGTGGCACATCGCTGGCGATGCTGTTCATCGACCTGGATGGCTTCAAGACCATCAACGACAGCTTCGGCCACGCCACCGGTGATGCGCTGCTGAAGGCCGCTGCGACGCGCCTGCACCAGAACCTGCGCAACAACGACCTGTTCGGCCGCTTCAGTGGTGATGAATTCATCGTGGTACTGCGCGACCTGGCCGAGCCGGAAGACGCCGGCCACGTCGCGCGCAAGCTGATCGCTTCGCTGGCCGAGCCGCTGCGTCGTGGCGAGACCACGTTGAAGGTCGGCGCCAGCGTCGGCATCGCGATGCTGGGCGATGCACAGACCGATTTCGATTCATTGCTGCGTGCCGCCGATGCCGCGATGTACGCGGCCAAGGAAGCGGGGCGCAACACCTACCAGTACTACAGCCAGGACGCATTGGCCCGCATCCAGCGCAAGCTGGAGCTGGAGCATGCCCTGCACGGCGCCATCGAGCGCGAAGAGTTCAGCCTGGCCTACCAGCCGCTGCTGCACGCCCACCACGGCGAGCCGCCGGCGATCGAGGCACTGTTGCGCTGGCACCGCCCCGGGATCGGCTACTGCAGCCCGGCCGAGTTCATCCCCATTGCCGAAAAATGCGGCGAGATCGTGCGGATCGGCGACTGGGTGCTGAATGAGGCCTGCCGCCAGGCAACCGCCTGGGACCGTGCCGGTCTGCGTTTCGACCGCATTGCGGTGAATGTTTCTGCGGTACAGCTGCGAGACCGCGGCTTTGCCGAGCGTGTGATCGAAATCTGCCACGCCCATGGCTGGCCACCGCAGCGGCTGGAGCTGGAACTGACCGAGTCGGCGTTGATCCGTGACACCGACATCCTGCGCCATTGCTTCGACGTGCTGGAACGGCACGGCGTGCCGCTGGCGGTGGATGACTTCGGTACCGGCTTCTCCAATCTCAACTACCTCAACCGCTTCCCGGTGGGGCGCCTGAAGATCGACCGCAGTTTCGTGCAGGGCATGCTGCACGATTCGGGTACGGCCGAAGTGACCCAGGCCATCGTGCACCTGGGCCACGCGTTGGGCATCAAGGTGGTGGCCGAGGGCGTGGAAACGCACCAGGAAGAAGACATGCTGCGCCGCCAGGGCTGCGACGAGATCCAGGGCTACCTGTACTCGCGACCGCTAAGCCCGCGCGACCTGGCGCAGTGGCTGCGCCAGCCACAGCCGGTTTCGCTGCGCACCGATGCCAGTGGGGAAGTGATGCTGGTGCGGTGATCAGCTGCACTGGTTGGAACTGACCCTGGCTGCTGTGCCTATCCACGCATGGCGTGGATCTACCGCAACCCGCTTTGGTGGGGGCCGACCGTTGGTCGGCACGGATGCCTGTGCCTCTCGATCATCCACGCATGGCGTGGATCTACCTCGGAAAATCCGCCCTCAGCTGCACGCGCAGCGCTTCTACAATGGCCGCATAGCGCCGCTTCTGGACCAGATAGCTGGCCAGGAACAGCGGAAGCACCAGCAGCATCGGCGCCACCACCGGGCGCATCGCCACCAGTGGCAACAGCAACAGCGACAGGATCGCCACGAACCAGCTGCACAGGCCGATCACCCGCACTTCGTGCCGTCGCGCGTTGAGTACGATGCGACCGCGCATCACCGGGAAGTAGCGCAGGCCGAAGCTTGGCGCGAAGCTCTCGCGGAACGCCATGCTGCCATCGGGCAGCGCATGGAAGGCCAGTTGCAGCCATCTGTCCTGCGGCAGGTCACGTTCCAGGCTGCCCAGCGAGAGCCGGGCCTGCATGGCCGGTGACGCCGCGATGCGTTCGTTGAACAGGGTGATGCCCCAACTGAAATAACCGGCCACCCAGGCCATCAGAAGGACGGTCTCGATCAGCAGGAGTGCGATCAGGGTGATGGCCATCGGTCTTCCATGAACGGGATCGGTGGATCATGCCACAACGATTTCGCCACCCCGGTAGATCCACGCCATGCGTGGATGTTGCGGCGAGGGCCAGGCGTCACACCGGCGGATGAAAGCCGTCCACGCACGGCGTGGATCTACTTCAGCGCTTCCCCGTCCAACCCCAGGTCCCAGGCCAGTCCCAGCAGCGCCTCGTCCGCCCGCGGCGGGGCGGGGCGCGCGTCCGCCAGCTGCTGCAGTTCGCGGATCTCTTCGCGGGCGACCTCTTCCAGCTGCTGCAGCTGCTCACGCACGCTCGCGTTGTGCGGGCGCTCGGTATCGGTGAGGGAGGGCAGGGCGCGGATCAGGGTCATGGTGCGGGTACAGGATGCATCCAACGGCGGGTTACAGGCAAAGGCCCCGGTCGAACCGGGGCCTTGCGGGCTGCCGGCGAGGGCAGCGGACATCAGGATCAGAACAGCTCGACGGTGCCGGCGCCCATGCTCTGCTGGGCAACCGGCTTGTGCGGCGGGCGCTCCCATTCGCTGCGCAGTTCGCGCAGGCGGCTGCCGGTGCGCTGCAGGGCGGTGGCGATCTCTTCGTCGAATACGCCGCCATTGCGGTGCAGCAGTTCCTGCAGGGCCACCGCTTCGCGGTTGATCGCGGTCAGGCGGTCCAGGTGGGTGTGCACGCCGCCCAGCGCTTGGGTGGCGATGTCTTCGAACTGCAGGGCGCGCACGGCTTCGGCTACGCTGCCATCGATCGAACGGGCGCACTCGGACACTTCGCGCATGCCGTCACCCAGCGAGGCGTTGATCTGCGCGACGTTGTCGAGCATCGCCGCCGCTTCCTGGCGCGCTTCGCGGGAGCGGTCCATGTCACGCGAGGCCATGTGCGAGACCGTCTCGCGCACCTTGGCGATGGCGTCCTTGGAGCTGTGTGCCAGCTTGCGGATCTGCTCGTTGAAGGTGGTCGAGCGCTCGGACAGGTTGCGCACTTCGTCGGCGACCACCGCGAAGCCACGACCGGCTTCACCGGCACGTGCCGCTTCAATGGCAGCGTTCAGGGCCAGCAGGTTGGTCTGGTCGGCGATCGACTTGACGTCCTCCAGCAGCGCGAAGATGCCATCAAGGTGCTGCGCCATCTGGTCGATGTGCTGCACGGTGGTGCTGCTCTGGCCGCTCACCTGTTCCAGCGCTTCGACCAGCTGTTCCATGCGGTGGCTGGCGTGCTGGGCGAAACGGGCAACGTCGAGGCCGGCATTGCCTTCGTCACCGGCGCGGTCGACGATGCGCGACAGGGCCTGGCTCTGCTGGCGAGACTTGCGGTTCATCGCATCGAAGCTGCCACCGAGGCTGGAGACGGCCTGGCGGATCAGGTCACGGGCGCGTTCCACTTCGCCGCGCGAACCCTCGATCTCGTTGCCGACGAAATTGCGCAGTTCGGTCAGCAGCTGGTCCTGCTCACGCAGGACACGGGCGTGTTCCGGGGAACGGTGTGCCTGGGCGCGGGTGGTCCACCACGCAAAGCCGAGCCAGCTCAGCGTCATCGTGGTCAGGATCGCCCAGCGCAGGGCGGCCGGCCATTCGAAACCGATGGCGAAGGGGAGCAGCAGGGTCAGAGCCAGGGGGGCGGCCAGACGGATGAAAATGCGTGAGTACATGGACGTTCTCGGGAGGTGCACGGAGGATGTATCGGCCGTACCCCCTTTCTCTTTAACGTCGATGTGCCTCGAAGTGCATCCTGAATGCGCCGGTTTTCCGGCGCCTTGGCGGCTTCGGGGTCAGAGCCCTTTCCGTGCCGGAAAGGGATCCGACCCCACACCCTCAGGCCAGCTGCCGGTCCACGGCCTCGATCATCGCCTTGCGGCTGAACAGGAAGTCCCAGTAGCTGCCGCCCAGCTGCCGCCACAGCACCGCAGCGCGCACCGCGGCCAGCAGCAGGGCGCGGATCTCGGCCACCACGCCAGCCTGGCCCAGGTAGTGCGGGTTGCCCTGCACCATGACCCGCGGCTTGAGGTGGCTGATGGTGTCGGCGTAAAGGCCTCCCAGGTTGGCCAGCACGTCCGGGTGGCCGCTGTCGCCCAGTTCGGTGGCCTGGCGCTGGGCCCGCTCGATGCCCGAGGCGACCTTGTTCACGGTGGCGCCATCCTGAACGAAGCGACGCTCCAGCTGCAGCACCGACAGGGCCAGCTTGGGCAGGATCGGGTCCTGGCCCTGGCTGCGGAAGTAGTTGTGCAGCAGGCGCAGTCCGGACTTCAGTGCATGGCGGTCACCGAACACCTCCTGCGGCGAGGAGGCATCGACGCGGAACACGCTGTCCACGGCGGTGCGCACGGCGGCGGCGTCGGAATGGCCGGTATCGGCGATACGGCGTACCTGCTGCAGGGCCTGGGCAATGCCGGCCAAGGCCAGGACGCGGTCGTCGACAGTGAAACTCATGCAGCGATTACCTCAAAAGGGGAAGGGGTGGTGCGCAGGCGCTGTTCCAGCGGCGCATCGGTGGCGGCGATCACTGCGCCACCCAGGCACACGTCACCGTCATACAGCACCAGTGATTGACCGGGGGTAACGGCGCGCTGCGGGCGCGCGAAGGTGACCAGCACGCTGCCATCGTCCAGCACCTCGACCGTACATGGCTCGTCGGGTTGGCGGTAGCGGGTCTGGGCGGTGCATTCGAAGCGCCGTGCCGGCGGCGAACCGGCGATCCAGTGCGCGGTTTCCGAGCGCAGGCGCTCGGACAGCATCCACTTGCTGTCACGGTCCTGGTCCACGTACAGCACGTTGCTGGCCACGTCCTTGCCAACCACGTACCACGGCGCGGCCGGGCGGCCACGCACGCCGCCGATGTTCAGGCCCTCGCGCTGGCCCAGGGTGAAATAGAACACGCCCGGATGCTCAGCAATCACGCTGCCGTCGGCCGGGTCGAGGATCTGGCCCGGCTTGGCTGGCAGGTAGCGGCCGAGGAATTCACGGAAGTCGCGCTCGCCGATGAAGCAGATGCCGGTGGAGTCCTTCTTGGCGTGGGTCGGCAGGCTGACGTCACGCGCGATCCGGCGCAGGTCGGTCTTTTCCAGGTCGCCGATCGGGAACAGGGTGGCCGCCAGCTGCTCCTGGCCCAGCTGGTGCAGGAAATAGCTCTGGTCCTTGGAACGGTCGGCGCCGCGCAGCAGCAGCCACTGGTGGCCGCGCTGGGTCACCCGTGCATAGTGGCCGGTGGCGATGCGTTCGGCGCCCAGCTCGCGGGCGGCATCCAGGAAGTGCTTGAACTTCACTTCGCGGTTGCACAATACGTCCGGGTTCGGGGTGCGGCCGGCCGCGTACTCGGCCAGGAAGTGCTCGAACACGCCCTGCCAGTACTCGCTGGAGAAGTCGCGGAAGTGGAACGGGATGCCCAGCAGGCCGCAGACGGCCACCGCGTCGCGGCGGTCGTCCTCGGCGCGGCAGTCGCCGCTGCCATCGTCGGCCCAGTTCTGCATGAACAGGCCGGCCACGGCTTCGCCCTGCTGTACCAGACGCCAGGCGGCGACCGAAGAGTCGACACCTCCGGAGACGCCCACCATCACGCGCGGAGTGCTCATGCGACCTCCCGGACCAGCGAAAGCGGATGGCGCTGGCCACCCAGGTAATCAGCCACCACCTGCCAGACCAGCGGGCTGCGCTGGCGCTCGCCGGCGGCCTGCAGTTCGGCCGGGGTCAGCCACAGCGCGCGGTCGATGCCGGTGTCCAGTGGCTGCGCCGGGTCGTGCGAGACCGGGCGCGCCGCGTAGCAGAAGCGCAGGAAGGCGGTGCCGTCGCCGGCAGTCCACTGGTAGCAGCCGATGAAATGGGTCAGCTGCACCGTCCAGCCGGTTTCCTCGCGGGTCTCGCGCAGGGCTGCCTCGGCCAGGCTTTCGCCCGGCTCGAGGTGGCCGGCCGGCTGGTTCAGCACCTGCCGGCCATCGATGGTCTCTTCAACCAGCAGCACGCGGCCGCCGTCGACCACCACCGTGGCAACGGTGGCGTGCGGTGCCCAGCGCGGGTCCGGCGTGGCGTTCAACTCAGAACTCGTCCTTCTTGGTCAGTTCCAGCTCCATGGCGTCGGCGGTGCGGATGGCCGCATCGATGGCGTCGCTGAGCTGGTCGGCAGTGGCATCGGCGTCGATCTTGACCACGAACATGGCGGTGGTGTCCTGCTTTACCCAGCCGCCCATCTTGGCATCCTGCGAATCTTCCAGCAGGCGGTTGGCCACGGCCACCGGGAACTGCTTGGTCTTCGCGTTGTAGGCCGGCGACCAGATCTCGCGGATGTTGTGGGTACCGAAATCTTCCACCGACGAACGCACGTAGACCATCTGGGTGCGGTCACCCTCGACGTCGAAGACCATGCGGTAGTCGCCGTCCTCATCGACTTCGTAGGTGTAGCCCAGCTTGTCCAGATGGCGGGCCACGGCCTTGTCGGCGTCTGCGGCGGCAGCGGAACCGGTGGCAGCCAGAGCGATCAGGAGGGCGGGGAGAAGCGTCCTTTTCATGAAGATCCTGTGAAACAGTGTTGAGAGAGGGTGCAATTGTGACGGTGGGCGTGCGTGCCGTCCAATCTGCGGCAGGCCGACGCAGGCGCGCCCGAGCCTCTATAATGGCCCGATGCCCCATGAGTCTTCCCCCGATTCCCAGCACGAGCACGGCGTCGCCGTAGAGGCCGCGCGCCCGGAAGTGGCGCCGCCGCCGTTCTACCAGGTGATGCTGCTCAATGACGACTACACCCCGATGGATTTCGTGGTGGATGTGCTGCAGCAGTTCTTCAGCATGGACCTGGACAAGGCCACGCAGGTGATGCTGCACGTCCATACCCGCGGCCGCGGCGTGTGCGGGGTGTTCACCCGCGAAGTGGCCGAGACCAAGGTCGCCCAGGTCAACGAGTACTCGCGGATGAACCAGCACCCGCTGCTGTGCACGATGGAAAAGGCCTGACCGGCTGCCGGTTCTCGTCCGGGCACATCAATCCCGGATGGGTGTGCCCGCCAAGGTGCGCACCTGCCAAGCGCGGGTCTCACCTCTCCGCCAGCGCCTCCAGGGCCATCCGGGCGACTGTCTCGTCGATATCGGCCGGGTCGCCGTCATCCCTGAACCACACCGCCGACAGCGCAGTGCTGGCCGCGATCCAGCGCAGCAGGCGCGTGCGTTCCAGTTCGGCCAGCGCACAGACCTGCTCAAGGCGGATCGCAAACCGCTCGGGCCGCGTCGCAACGTGGATGCCCGGACCACAGAGGTCCGGGTTGCTGAACATCGTCGTGTAATCGAACGCACGGTCCCCCAGCAGTCGCTTCGGGTCGATCGCCAACCAGCCGCGCGGGCCGAAATCCAGCACGTTGTCGTGGTGCAGGTCGCCGTGCAGCGGCCGGATCTCCTGTTCGTCACGCAGCAGCCCCTCCGCCAGTGATCTGCACTGTTCCAGCAGTGGCGGCAGCACAGCCCTTGGCTGCAGCAGGTCGGCGAACCATGTACGCAGGCAGACCAGTTTCGCTGGCGGTGCGCTCCGTGGCCGGTGCAGCCGCTGCAGGACCTGGCACAGGATCGCGGTGCAGGCGTCATCGTCGCCCTCGATCGAGCGTTGTCGCAGCGAGTCACCGCGGGCACGCTCGATCAGGATCGCAGGCCCCTCGTGGGCCAGCAGGCGGGCGGCGCCATCGCCGTTCCACCAGCGTAGCAGGCGATGGCTGTTCTGCTCCTCGGTCTCGCTGCTGATCTTCAGCATCGCTGGCTCGCCCGCAGCGGTCAGCACCGGCCAGAGCCGGGCGTGGGGCGTACGGAGGGCCGGGCCATCACGCCGCAATCGCCAGCGGCTCAGGTAGGGTTCGCTCATGCTGGGTGGGCTGTCCTGGAGTGAATGAAGATCAAGCGATCTGTACTGCTAACGCCATCTGAACGCAGCAATCCGCTAGGGTGATGGAAATCGCGTAGTCAGGCCGCATATTGTCCCCATCTGCCGCCGGAGTAATCCATGTTCAGCAAAGACCTCGAACACACCATCGGCCAGTGCTACAAGCGCGCCCGTGAGGCCCGGCATGAGTTCATGACGGTCGAACACCTGCTGCTGGCACTGCTCGACAACCCGTCAGCCCAGGCCGTACTGAAGGCCTGTGGTGCCGATGCCGACCGCCTGCGCCAGGAGCTGGAGCAGGCCATCGAGGCCTCCGTGTCCCGCCTGGCGGAAGACGATGGCCGCGACACCCAGCCGACCCTGGGCTTCCAGCGTGTGCTGCAGCGGGCCGTGTACCACGTGCAGTCCTCGGGCAAGAAGGAGGTCACCGGCGCCAATGTGCTGGTCGCCATCTTCGGCGAAAAGGACTCCCACGCCGTCTATTACCTCAACCAGCAGGATGTGACCCGGCTGGATGTGGTCAATTACCTGTCCCATGGCATCGCCAAGCTGGGCGATGAAGGCGAGCAGTCGTCTTCGTCCCCGGAGGGCGAGAGCCGCATGGAAGGCGGGGAGGGCGAGCCCAAGGGAGATGCCCTGACCGAATTCGCCAGCAACCTCAACGACCAGGCCCGGGCCGGTCGCATCGACCCGCTGGTCGGCCGTGCCGACGAGATCGAGCGCACCATCCAGGTCCTCTGCCGCCGCCGCAAGAACAATCCGCTGTACGTCGGTGAGGCGGGCGTAGGCAAGACGGCCATCGCCGAGGGCCTGGCCCGCCGCATCATCGAAGGCTCGGTGCCCGACGTGCTGGCCGACGCGGTGATCTACTCGCTCGACCTGGGCGCACTGGTGGCTGGTACCAAGTACCGTGGCGACTTCGAGAAGCGCCTGAAGAGCGTGCTGACCGCGCTGAAGAAGGTGCCCAACGCGGTGCTGTTCATCGACGAGATCCACACCATCATCGGTGCCGGTTCGGCGTCGGGCGGCACCATGGATGCGTCCAACCTGATCAAGCCGGCGCTGGCGTCGGGCGAGCTGCGCTGCATCGGCTCGACCACGTTCCAGGAATACCGCGGCATCTTCGAGAAGGACCGGGCGCTGGCGCGCCGCTTCCAGAAGATCGACATCGTCGAGCCGACGGTGGGCGAGACCTACGAGATCCTGCAGGGCCTGAAGTCCAAGTACGAGCTGCATCACGGTGTGACCTACTCCGACGAGGCCCTGCAGGCCGCAGTGGACCTGTCGGTGAAGCACATCGGCGACCGCCTGCTGCCGGACAAGGCCATCGACGTGATCGACGAGGCCGGTGCCCGCCAGCGCCTGCTGCCCGAGGAGCAGCGGAAGGAGCTGATCGACGTCGAGGAGGTCGAGGCGATCGTGGCCAAGATGGCGCGGATCCCGGCCAAGCAGGTCAGTGCCACCGATAAGGATGTGCTGCAGCACCTGGAGCGCAACCTGAAGATGGTGATCTTCGGCCAGGACCCGGCCATCGAGACGCTGTCCTCGGCGATCAAGCTGGCCCGTTCGGGCCTGGGCAACCCGGAAAAGCCGATCGGCAATTTCCTGTTCGCCGGCCCGACCGGTGTCGGCAAGACCGAAGTGACCAAGCAGCTGGCGTTGCAGCTGGGCATCGAGCTGGTCCGCTTCGACATGTCCGAGTACATGGAGCCGCATTCGATCAGCCGCCTGATCGGCGCGCCTCCGGGTTACGTCGGCTTCGACCAGGGTGGCCTGCTGACCGAGAAGATCGTCAAGACGCCGCATTGCGTGCTGCTGCTGGATGAGATCGAGAAGGCGCATCCGGACATCTTCAACATCCTGTTGCAGGTGATGGACCGCGGTGTGCTGACCGATACCAACGGTCGCGAAGCGAACTTCAAGAACGTGGTGCTGGTGATGACCACCAATGCCGGCGCCGCGCAGGCCTCGCGGCGGTCGATCGGCTTTACCAAGCAGGACCATGCCACCGACGCGATGGAGACCATCCGCCGCAGCTTCACCCCGGAATTCCGCAACCGTCTTGACGCGGTGGTGCAGTTCCAGGCGCTGGGCTTCGAGCACATCCTGCGCGTGGTCGACAAGTTCCTGATCGAGCTGGAGATGCTGCTGCAGGACAAGCACGTCAGCCTGTCGGCCACCCCGACCGCGCGCGACTGGCTGGCCCACCATGGTTTCGACCCGCTGATGGGTGCCCGTCCGATGGCCCGCGTGATCCAGGACAAGATCAAGCGTCCGCTGGCCGACGAGCTGCTGTTCGGCAAGCTGGTCAACGGCGGCAAGGTCAGCATCGACGTGCGCGACGACGAGCTGGTGGTCGAGACCCAGGCCGAGCCGGAGCGGCTGCTGCCGGTCACGGTGGAATGAGCTGACGCCGCAGGCTTGGCGTGAAAGATTGGAAATGACAAGGGCGGCTTCGGCCGCCCTTGTCGCATGCACTGCAACTCAACGCCCCTGCTGCGCCAGCCGCCTGAAGGTCGCCGCATCGATCGGTTCGATCCGGGTCACGGTGCAGTGGTTGCTGTCGGTTTTCAGTGTGCTGCGGGCATCGCCGCAGATCCGTTCAGGGGTGCTGGGCGTGAAGAAGACATAGCTGGCCGAGGCGGCAGCGCCCAGGCAGCGCTTCTGCAGGTGCACCCGATAGTGGTTGTCACCGTCGCGCAGCAGCACCTCGCGTTCCGTGCTGGAGGGGCGGATATCGCGATTGGCGCCGAGGGCAATGCACTCGGACGCGTTGGAGGGCTTGCTGGGTTCAGCGGCGAATGCCGCCAGGGGGAGGCTGACCAGCAGAACTGCCGGCAGCAGGACGTGCGGGAGCAGGGCGTTCATGATCGGGAGGGGGTGGCGATCCGGACTGGATCGGATCCCACGATGCCGCGGCGGCTGCAGGCGCGAATCTGCCGCAAGCGGGGCTGACCGACGCCACGGTGAGCTCGGTCATGGTGACCTCCGGCAGGGCCGGATTCCGGGCATGACAAAAGGCCAGCAACCAGGGCTGGCCTTGTCGAGTGGCGCCAGGCGCCGACCGCTTACTTCATGCGGTAGGTGATACGACCCTTGGTCAGGTCATACGGGGTCATTTCAACCTTGACCCGGTCACCGGTGAGGATGCGGATGTAGTTCTTGCGCATGCGGCCGGAGATATGGGCAATGATTTCGTGCCCATTTTCCAGGCGAACGCGGAAAGTGGTGTTCGGCAGCGTCTCGCTGACGGTGCCCTCGAACTCGATGGAATCGTCTTTCGACATGTAGTCCTGTGCGGTTCAGAAAACGGCCACGCTGGGCCTAAGGCGCGGTATTTTACGCGTGACGGCGCCAGCTTGCAAAGTTTGTGTTAACCCCCGGCCAAACGCCGTGCTGGCAAGCGTCCAACCGCCTGGGTCCATGGGCCTTCCCGGCCGTCACCGCGCACGGCGCGGCGCACGTGCTGCAGGAATTCCGCGCGCGGCAGGTGCTCGGCGCCCATCCGCAGCAGGTGCGGATTCTCCACCTGGGCATCGATCAGTTCCCAGCCCCAACCATGCAGGGTGGATGCCAGGGCGGCCAGGGCGATCTTGGAGCCGCCGCTGGCGCCACTGAACATGCTTTCGCCGAAGAACATCGACCCGATTGCCACCCCGTAGATGCCACCGACGAGGGTCTGCCGGTCCCAGACTTCAAACGAATGGGCGAAGCCCAGGTCGTGCAGCTGGCCGTAGGCCTCGACCATCGCCGGGCTGATCCAGGTGCCGTCCTGGCCGGGCCGCGGTGCTGCCGCACAGGCGCGCATCACGCGGCTGAAGGCGGTGTCGGCGGTGACCTCCCACGTACTGCTGCGTAGCTGGCGGCGGAACCGGCTGGACAGATGCACGCCCTCGGTGCGGAACACCATGCGCGGGTCCGGCGACCACCACAGGATCGGCTCGCCCTCGCTGAACCACGGAAAGATGCCGCCAGCGTAGGCATTGAGCAGGCGCACCGGGTGCAGGTCACCGCCGACGGCGAGCAGGCCATCGGGCTGGCGCAGCGCGGTCTCGGCTGGAGGAAAGGGGGCGTCCGGCGCATCAGCCAGGCGCCAGGGCAGCTGGCGGGTCATGCCGCCATTGTATTCGCCGTGGTGACCGCTGATGTCTGGCACCATCAGCGTCCAACGGCAAGGAGCCCACGCATGAGTGACGCGATCACCGCCATCCTCGATGTGCACGACAACCCGCGCACGTGCAACGACAGCCAGAGCATGCTGCTGGCGTTGGCGACTGAGCAGCCGGGCCAGCTCGGTGCGCTGATGCGGCTGACCCTTGCCCGGCGTTCACCCAGCTCGGCCTTTCTCGACATGGCGCTGGATCTGCTGCCCGACGAAGCGGTTGCGCCGGTCTGTGCCGAGGCCTGGCATCGCTATCGTGATGGTGAGCGCGGCGAGCTGCTGGCCAGCGTGATCGAATTCGCCAGCTACCAGGCGCCGCAGGTGCTGCAGGACGACTGGGAGGCCTTGCTGGCGATTGCCAGTGAGAATGAGCTGCAGCTGGCTTCGCAGGTGTGGCGGGGCCTGCCGTCTGCCACTGCCGTGCAGTGGGCGCAGATTCTGGCCGAAGCCGATGACGATCGCGAAATGGCGCGGGCCAGGGCGCTGCTGCTCGCGGCGCAGCCCGAGAGCTATGCCGTTGCCCGCGGCTACCTCGCTGACTGGGGCGCGCTGGCTGCTGAGGTCTGGGCGCATTGGGCCGGCGTGGCTGATGGGCCGCTGCCGCGCCGCCTGCATGGGGAGCGGCCGCTGCACATCCGCTTTGGCCGCGAGCAGCATCGCGCGCAGCAGGCGGACGAACCGAGCTGGCGCAAGCGTATCTGGCGCCTGCACCCAACCTGGAATGGTGGGCAGGTGCACCATGCGGGGCAGATGGGAGGGCCGCTGGAAGCGTTGTGTGGCAGCTGCCATGCACCGCTGCAGCGCCTGATGCGAACTGACGCTGCCGCGCTGCAGCCGGGCGCGGCGGGTGAGATCACGCTGGGCCTGTGCCTGGACTGCTGCGGCTGGGAAGACCCGCCCGTGCGCTTCTATCGCCACGATGCCGTCGGCCTGCCCAGCTGCCACCCCAGCCAGCGTCTGGAGGTGCCGGCCACGCCGACCGACAGCGGTGACCTGATGCGTGCCGAGATCGGCCTGGTCGCCATGGATACCATGCGGTGGCAGCAGCAGGACTGGGGCCAATCCAACCATCGGCAGAACCTGTCGCGCGTGGGCGGCGCGCCCAGCTGGGTGCAGGGTGCCTGGTACCCGGCATGCATCGATTGCGGCGAGGAGATGCCCTTCGTGATGCAGCTGGATTCGACACTGCCGACCACCAGTGGAGGCGCGCTGCTCTGGGGTAGTGGCGGCATGCTCTACACGTTCTGGTGTGCGAAGTGCCGGGTGAGCGGGCACTTCTGGCAGTGCACCTGAGCACAGCGCCCTCGCCATTGTCCTGATAGGTGCCAACGTTGGTTGGCGCGCCCCACTGCCCTGGTAGGTGCCAACCTTGGTTGGCACGCTTCTCGGCGCCGCGCCAGTCGAGCAAGCCCGACTCTACGGCTCTACGCGGAACGGCCCATGCCCCTGCAGCTCCTGCTGGTAGCGCCGCACATCGCGCCGCTCCTGCCGGCACCAGTCCTGCAGCGCTTCTGCGAATTCCGCATCAGCCACCCAGTGCCGGCTGCGCACCAGCGTCGGCAGGAAACCGCGCGCCAGCTTGTGCTCGCCCTGTGCACCCGGTTCGAATCGGGTCAGCCGTTCGCGCAGGCAGTATTCGATTCCCTGGTAGTAGCAGGCCTCGAAGTGCAGGCCGGGCAGGGTGGCGCCGCCCCAGTAGCGGCCGTACAGCGTGTCGCCACCGCGCAGGCACAGCGCGCCGGCAATCGGCTCGCCGTCCTGTTCGGCCAGGAACAGCACCAGCCCCCGGCCCAATGAAATGGCCAGATGGCGCAGGAAGGCCTCGGTGAGCGCCGGGGCGTTGCCGTACTCGAGGAACGTCTGCAGGTAGAAGCGATACATCGCCTGCAGGTCGGCACGGCGGGCTTCATCGCCGTGCACCACGCGGAAGGTGATGCCCTGGCGGGTGACCTTGGCCCGTTCCTGGCGGATGTTCTTGCGATGCTTGTGGTTCATCGCACCGAGGAACTGGTCGAATGTCGCCCAGTCACCCGGGTTCTGCCACTGGAACTGCACGTCTTCGCGCAGCAGCCAGTCATCGCCGAACAGCGCCTCGTCCCCTGCGGTGTGGAAGTTGATATGGGCCGAGGACACGTCCAGTGCCGGCAGCGCCTCGCGCAATGCCGACAGCAAGGTGGCGCGATCTGAATCGTGACGGGCCAGCAACCGCGGGCCGGTGACCGGTGAGTACGGCACCGCGCCCAGCCACTTCGGATAGTAGTCGCGGCCATGACGGGCATACGCGTTGGCCCACGCATGGTCGAACACGAACTCGCCGTGCGAATTGGTCTTCAGGTAGCCCGGAATGGCGCCGACCAAGCTGTCGCCTTCCCAGAGCGTGAAGTGCCGGGGCTGCCAGCCCCAGTCCTCGCGCAGGCAGCCGTGCTGTTCAAGGCCTGAGAGGAAGGCGTGGCTGACGAAGGGGTTCTGCCCGTCGTGCAGGGCATCCCAGTCGGTGGCGGGGATGGACTGCAGGGAGTCGAGGAAGCGGGGGGAAGGCATGAGGGAAGGATAGGGCAGATGAAACAGAAAGGCCGACGTACTCGCGTCGGCCTTTCATCCGGAGTCGGGCGTGGCTCGGCCCTACCGGAGCGGGTCAGCCTCTCAGCTGGCCTTGCCCTGTGCGTCCAGGTAGCGCTCTGCGTCCAGTGCGGCCATGCAGCCGAAGCCGGCCGAGGTGATCGCCTGGCGGTAGTGCTGGTCGGCCACGTCGCCGGCGGCGAAGACGCCTTCCACCGAGGTCTGGGTGGCATTGCCGCCCAGGCCCGAGCGGATTTCCAGGTAGCCGTTGTTCATCGCCAGCTGGCCGTCGAACAGGGTGGTGTTCGGGTGGTGGCCGATGGCCACGAAGAAGCCGTGGGCGTCGATGTCGCGGGTGCTGCCGTCCAGCGTGGACTTCACGCGCACGCCGGTCACGCCGGCGTCGTTGCCCAGCACTTCTTCCACCTGGTGGTGCCAGACGGTCTCGATCTTGCCTTCGGCCACCTTCTTGAACAGCTTGTCCTGCATGATCTTTTCCGCCTTCAGTGTGTCGCGGCGGTGGACCAGGTAGACCTTGCGGGCGATGTTGGACAGGTACAGGGCCTCTTCCACGGCGGTGTTGCCGCCACCGACCACGACCACGTCCTGGTCGCGGTAGAAGAAGCCGTCACAGGTGGCGCAGGCGGACACACCGCGGCCCTTGAACTCGTCTTCGGTCGGGATGCCCAGGTACTTGGCGGTGGCGCCGGTGGCGATGATCAGCGCATCGCAGGTGTACTCGTGGCTGTCGCCGATCAGCTTGAACGGACGCTGCGACAGGTCGGCGGTGTGGATGTGGTCGAAAATGACCTCGGTCTCGAAGCGCTCGGCATGGGCCTGCATGCGCGCCATCAGGTCCGGGCCCATCAGGCCGTGGGCGTCACCCGGCCAGTTGTCCACCTCGGTGGTGGTCATCAGCTGGCCGCCCTGCTGCAGGCCGGTGATGACGACCGGCTTCAGGTTGGCGCGAGCGGCGTAGACGGCGGCGGTCCAACCGGCCGGGCCGGAACCGAGGATGACGAGGCGCTGGTGGCGGGAGGGCAGGCTGGTGCTCATGTAAACTCGCGAAAAGGTAGATGGGACAAGGCGCTGGCGATGTTTGCGCAGCATCCTTGGCTGGTCATAGAGTGGCGGCTGGGGCAGGGCGATTCAAGCCGATGAACGGAACGCCGTCATCCAGCAGTGGTTTCGGCCCCCGGATTGGCCTGCCGGACGTCGCATAACTGAAAACTGACGCCGTCTCATTTATTATCAATCACTAACAGCGCATTCCAAAGGTATGGTCTAAGGTGGCGAAGCAGGTCCCCGAACGCTCCAAGTCCGACGACAGCAAGGCGTCACGTCGCACGGCCGCGGCGGCGACGACCGACAATCCACGCCGCCAGCGTCTCTGGCGCGATCTGGGCCTGATCGCCATCGCGCCGGCCCTGCTGTACCTGGCGGCCAGTCTTTTCACCTATTCAGCGACTGATCCGGGCTGGTCGCATACCGGCAGCGTGGTCGCGCCGGTGCACAACCTGGGTGGCCGCGCCGGGGCCTGGATCGCCGACGTTCTGCTGCAGCTGTTCGGCTACATCGCCTTCCTGCTGCCGGTGGTGCTCGGCGCGCTGGCGTGGATCGCCATGTTCGGGCTCAAGCGCGAGAGCAAGGGCGAGAACGACCTGGATCCTGCGCTGCGCCTGGTCGGCCTGGTCGGTTTCCTCATCGCCGGCACCGGCTTCCTGCACGTGCGCCTGTTCAGTGGCGACGTCTCCAGCGCCGGCGGCATCCTCGGCAAGCTGGTGGGCAATTCGCTCACGGTGGGCTTCGGCGCGCTGGGCGCCAACCTGTTCGTGCTGGTGCTGCTGCTGGCCTCGATCACGCTCGCGACCGGGCTGTCCTGGTTCACGGTGATGGAGAAGATCGGCCGCGGCGTGATGTCGCTGGCGCCGTTGCTGGAACGCAAGAAGGAAGAAGTCACCGAGTGGAAGCAGACCCGGGTGATGCGCGAGGAGCGCCAGGAAGTGCGCAAGGCCGACGCCGAGGTGCGCGCCAAGCGCGAGCCGGTGAAGATCGAGCCGCGTCCGGAGCCGGTGATCGAGAAGAGCGATCGCGCCAAGCGCGATACCCAGATTCCGATGTTCCGCGGCGTCAACGGTGATGGCTCGGACCTGCCGCCGCTGGCGCTGCTGGATGATCCCAAGCCGCAGCCCAAGGGCTACGACGAAGAGACGCTGGAGACCCTGTCGCGGCAGATCGAGTTCAAGCTGAAGGACTTCCGCATCGATGCGCAGGTGGTCGGCGCCAATCCCGGCCCGGTCATCACCCGCTTCGAGATCGAGCCGGCACCGGGCATCAAGGTCAGCCAGATCAGTTCGCTGGACAAGGACATCGCGCGCGGCTTGTCGGTGAAGTCGGTGCGCGTGGTCGACGTCATTCCGGGCAAGTCGGTGATCGGCCTGGAAATCCCCAACGTCACCCGCGAGATGATCTTCCTGTCCGAGCTGCTGCGCTCGAAGGAATATGACAAGTCGGCCAGTGTGCTGACCCTGGCGCTGGGCAAGGACATCGCCGGTCGCCCGACCGTGGCCGACCTGGCACGCATGCCGCATCTGCTGGTGGCCGGTACCACCGGTTCGGGCAAGTCGGTGGCGGTCAACGCGATGGTGCTGAGCCTGTTGTTCAAGGCCTCGCCGAAAGACCTGCGGATGCTGATGATCGACCCGAAGATGCTCGAACTGAGCGTCTACCAGGGCATCCCGCACCTGCTGGCACCTGTGGTCACCGACATGAAGGAGGCCGCGAACGGCCTGCGCTGGTGCGTGGCCGAGATGGAGCGCCGCTACAAGCTGATGAGCGCAGTGGGCGTGCGCAACCTGGCCGGCTTCAACAAGAAGGTGAAGGAAGCCCAGGACGCAGGACAGCCGCTGATGGACCCGCTGTTCAAGCCGAACCCGGAACTGGGCGAGGCGCCGCGCCCGCTGGAAACGCTGCCGTTCATCGTCATCTTCATCGACGAATTCGCCGACATGATGATGATCGTCGGCAAGAAGGTGGAAGAGCTGATCGCGCGCCTGGCACAGAAGGCACGTGCGGCCGGCATCCACCTGATCCTGGCCACGCAGCGCCCGTCGGTGGACGTGATCACCGGCCTGATCAAGGCCAACATCCCGACCCGAATCGCCTTCCAGGTCAGCTCCAAGATCGACTCGCGCACCATCCTCGACCAGTCCGGCGCGGAAACACTGCTGGGCCACGGCGACATGCTGTACCTGCCGCCGGGCACCGCGCTACCCGAGCGCGTGCATGGTGCGTTCGTGTCCGACGATGAAGTGCATCGCGTGGTCGAGCACCTCAAGGCGATGGGCCCTGCCGACTATGTCGACGGCGTGCTGGACGAAGTGCAGACGATGGGCGACGGCGTGGTCGTCGGCGCCACCGGCCTGCCCGAGAACAGTTCGTCCGGCGACGAGTCCGACCCGTTGTATGACGAAGCGCTGCGGGTGGTCACCGAGACCCGCCGTGCATCGATTTCCGGCGTGCAGCGCCGGCTGAAGATCGGCTACAACCGTGCAGCGCGACTGATCGAGGCCATGGAAGCGGCCGGCGTGGTCAGCCCGCCCGAGCACAACGGCGACCGCACGGTGCTGGCACCGCCGCCGCCGAAGTAGGACCCGACGTATCCCCCACGACGTCCAAGGAACCGACGCATGCTTCACCCCGTACCAAGCGCGCTGGCACTGGCGCTGGCAGCCTTCCTGGCTGCCGGCCCGGCACTGGCAGACACCGCCACCTCCGCGCCCGCCACGGCGCCGCCTTCCACCAGCGGCGATACCGAAGCCAGCAATAACTTCAGCATTGTCCGTTACCGCGCCGACTACCAGGTGCGGCCGGATGCCGGCAATGTGCAGACCGAAACCTACGAAGTGCTGCTCAAGACCAAGGCCTCGGTCGAGCAGTTCAGCCAGGTGCGGCTGAGCTACAGCGAGAAGATGGAAACCCTGGAGGTGCTTGGCGCCTACACCATCACCGCCGACGGCCAGCGCCGTGACGTGCCGGCCGACCGCATCTACACCCAGGAAAGCTACTCCAGCGCCTCGGCGGCGATGTATGCCGACCGCAAGGTGCGGGTGATCGTGTTCCCGAACCTGGCCCCGGGCACCCGTCTGTACTACCAGGTGCGCCGCACCCAGGCCACGCCGTACTTCCCGGGCTATTTCGGCCTGTGGGAGACCTTCAATGTGTTCACCGAGTACGAGGACGCCGAAGTCACCCTGAGTGCGCCGGCCAACCTGCCGATGTTCATCGACAGCCGCGGCGTGCAGGGCAGCGATCGGCCGACGGTGAAGAACGGCCAGGCGCAGTGGCGCTGGCGCTACCAGCGTCGCGAGGCGATGCCGGCGCAGAACTGGTCGGCGGCGGGCTGGGAGTTCGGCCCGAACATCATGGCCAGTACCTATCGTGACTGGTCGCAGATGGGTCGCGCCTACCAGCTCAAGGCGGGCCCGGCGGCCGAGGTGACCCCGGCGCTGCAGGCGCTGGCTGATGAGATCACCGCGGGTATCAGCGACCGCCGCGAGCAGGCTGATGCGCTGTATCGCTGGGTTGCGCAGAACATCCGCTACGTCGCGGTGTACCTGGGCAATGGCGGGCTGGAGCCGAACAGCGCGCAGAGCATCCTCGACAACCACTACGGTGACTGCAAGGACCACGTGACGATCCTGGAGGCGCTGCTGGCAGCCAAGGGCATCGCCAGCTCGCCGGTGCTGATCGGTGCAGGTGGCGGCCCGACGTTGCCGAAGATTCCGGTGCTGGGCCGCTTCAACCACGCCATCACCTACATTCCCGAGTTTGATCTCTACCTGGATTCGACCACCGCGTGGGCGCGCTTCGGTCAGCTGCCGGAAGGTGATCTGGGTGCGCCGGTGATGCGTACCCGCGACGCCACGCTGGCACGCACCCCGGCCAATACGCCGGAGCGCAATGCCACCTCGATGGAGGTGCGTTTCACCTTCGACGCCAACGGCAACCTGCGCGGCGAGACGATTCCGAAACTGGGCGAGAACGCCGAGATCGGCATGCGCGCCCAGTTCTCCCAGCTCAACGCGCAGAACCGTGCGCGCGCTGAAGAGCAGATCATGGCCGCCTCAGGTTTCGATGGGCGAGGGCAGCTGCAGATCCAGGGCGTGCCGGTCGATCTGACCCGGCCGTTTGGCTATCGCATGGCGTTCCAGGCCGAGGACTACGCCGACTTCAGCGTGGCCGGCGGCATGGCCGTGCCGGACCCGCCGGGTGGCGAGTCGGTGCGTGGCTTGTACGCCACCGCCTCAGCGCCGGCCAACGAGACACCGTTCTACTGCAATGCCAGCCTGCGCGAGGAAACCTATCGCCTGCAGTTCCCGGCCAATGCGCCGATCATCGCCATCCCGGCCAGCCAGCGTTTCGCCAATGCCGCCGGCGAGTACCGGGTGGACTGGAGTCGCGAGGGCCAGGAGGTGATCGTGCACCACCGCTTGCAGCAGAATGCAGTGCGTGGGCCAGAGGCGTTGTGCCAGCCGCAGGACTATCCGGCGTTCCGCGCGCTGTATCGCGAAGTGCGGCGTGGCTTCCGCGGCCAGGTGCTGTACGGCAAGCTGCCGGGATCCGGTGGCTGAATCGCCGATGGACGTTCAGGGCGGCATAATGTCGCCCTGATCGCCCATTCATCTTTCCCCGGGCACACTGGCAACCACCTTTCCTGGCGCCCGCGCCCACAGGATTCCCGCATGAACTTCCGCTTCCGCCGTTTCCTTGCCACCACCACCCTGGCCGTGGCCTGCGCCGCCGCCGGCAGCGCCTGGGCTGGCGCCCGCGATGACCTGAAGACCTTCACCAGCGGCCTGAAGGGCCTGGATGGCCAGTTCAGCCAGCAGGTGTTCGACAGTCGCGGCAAGGTGAAGGAATCAACCAGTGGTCGCGTGGCCCTGTCGGCGCCGCGCCTGTTCCGTTGGGAATACGTGCGCCCGCACGAACAGCTGATCGTGGCCGACGGCAGGAAGGTCTGGATGTACGAGCCGGACCTGGAGCAGGCCACCGTGCGCGAGCAGGGCAAGGAAGAGCAGAACAGCCCGCTGACCGCGCTGATCAACCCGGCGCTGCTGGAGCAGCAGTACGACGTCAGCGAAGAGGCCGCGCAGCGCGACGGCCTGCAGTGGCTGTCGCTGTCGCCGAAGCGCGAGACCGAAGCCAGCTTCCAGTACGCCGCGCTGGGCTTCAACGCGCAGGGGCTGGCCAAGATGGAAATCACCGATGCGGTTGGCCAGCGTACCGTGATCAGCTTCAGTGGCTGGAAGCGCAACCCGGGCTTCGCCGCCGGCACCTTCAGCTTTACGCCGCCGAAGGGCACCGACGTCATCGGTAATTAATGGTGGTCGCCGGGCATGGCCTGGCGCTACCTGCTCTGGTGGGTGCCAACCGGCACCGCCTTGGTGGGTGTCAACCTTGGTTGACACGCTTTTGATCTGCCGGCCAGCGGCCGGCACTACCGAATCCTGTGGCCCGGCGCCAACCGCTCTGGTGGGTTTCAACCGGCACCGCTTTGGTGGGTGTCAACCTTGGTTGACATGCTTTTGATCTGCCGGCCAGCGGCCGGCACTACCAGACATCGCGTCCCGCCCGCCGGGCACGGTCCGGCGCTACCGTTGGGCGGCGCGGTACAATGACCGGGTGCCAAGACATCGCTCCACTTCATTCCCCGGACCCGATCTGCTGAGCGTCGATCGGGAACACATGCGCCCGCTGGCCGAGCGCATGCGCCCCCGCACCCTGGACGAAATGGTCGGGCAGAAGCGCCTGCTGGCGCCGGACAGTGCGCTGCGCCGCGCGGTCGAATCCGGTCGCGTGCATTCGATGATCCTGTGGGGGCCGCCGGGCTGCGGCAAGACCACGCTGGCGCTGCTGCTGGCCGAGTACGCCGATGCGGAATTCCGCGCCATCTCTGCCGTGCTGTCCGGCCTGCCGGAGGTGCGCCAGGTGCTGGCCGAGGCCGCGCAACGCTTCGCCGAAGGCCGCCGCACCGTGTTGTTCGTGGATGAGGTGCACCGCTTCAACAAGGCGCAGCAGGATGCGTTCCTGCCGCATATCGAGCGCGGCACCATCCTGTTCGTCGGTGCCACCACCGAGAATCCATCCTTCGAGCTGAATTCGGCGCTGCTGTCGCGTTGCCGCGTGCATGTGCTGGAAGGCGTTTCGCCCACAGACATCGTTGAGGCGCTGGAGCGTGCGCTGGGTGACCGCGAACGCGGCCTGGGTGAAGAGCACATCGAGGTCGCTCCCGAGCTGCTGCTGGAAATTGCGACCGCCGCCGACGGCGACGTGCGCCGTGCGCTGACCCTGCTGGAGATCGCCGCTGAGCTGGCGGGCGGGGAGGGTGGGCGCATCACGCCGCAGACCCTGACCCAGGTGCTGGCCGATCGTACCCGCCGCTTCGACAAGGGCGGCGAGCAGTTCTACGACCAGATCTCGGCGCTGCACAAATCCGTGCGCAGCTCCAACCCGGACGCCGCGCTGTACTGGCTGACCCGCATGCTCGATGGCGGCTGCGATCCGTCTTACCTGGCGCGCCGGCTGACCCGCATGGCCATCGAGGATATCGGCCTGGCCGACCCGCGTGCGCAGAGCATGGCGCTGGAAGCGTGGGACATCTATGAGCGGCTGGGCAGTCCGGAGGGAGAGCTCGCGTTCGCCCAGCTGGTGCTTTATCTGGCCAGCACGGCGAAGTCGAATGCCGGCTATGCGGCCTTCAACCAGGCCAAGTCCGATGTGCGCGAGAGCGGCACAGAAGAAGTGCCGCTGCACCTGCGCAATGCGCCGACCAAGCTGATGAAGGAACTGGGCTACGGCGCCGAGTACCAGTATGACCACGATGCGGAGGGTGGCATCGCGCTCGACCAGACCGGTTTCCCGGATGCGATGGGCGAACGGGTGTACTACAACCCGGTGCCGCGCGGGCTGGAAATCAAGTTGAAGGAAAAGCTGGATCGTTTGCGCGCCGAGCGCGAGGCTGCGCGCGCCGCGAAGGGCCGCTGACCCGGTTCATGTGGCGTCGAGCCATGCTCGACTTCGCTCTTGGCAGGCTTGTTGGCATATTCGGTAAGGCAGTCGAGCACGGCTCGACCCTGCAGTGGCAACATTGTTCCCGGCACGTTCATTTGGCACACTGCGCGGCTACTTTTTCAAGGATCGATGCCGTGCAGGAAATGATTCTGCCGTTGAAGCGCTACGCCCAGTTCGAGGGCCGCGCGAACCGCCGCGAGTACTGGATGTACCAGCTGTTCCTGTTCCTGGTCGCAACGGCAGTGATGCTGCTGGCCGGCGTGCTGGCGATCCTCCTGCGCAACAGTGCCGAAGCGCTGGCCGGCATCCTGATCGGCATGGTGGTGCTGCTGTGTGTGATGTGGCTGGCCACGATCGTGCCGCTGATCGCAGTGACCGTACGCCGCCTGCATGACTGCAACCAGTCGGGCTGGCTGTTCCTGCTGGCGCTGGTACCGGGTGGCGGGATCGTGATCATGATCTTCTCGCTGCTGCCGGGCACGCCGCAGGAGAATGTGTATGGTCCGGTGCCTACGGGGCCGTGATGATGCATGAGTCGAGCATGGCTCGACGCTACAGAGGCAAAGAAAAGAAGCCGGCATTTTGCCGGCTTCATCTTTACTTGATGGTGCAATCGCCGAAGGACAGGTAATCGGTGCCCGAGCTGAACTGCAGCGTGCAGCTGGCGGTGAAAGTCGCGCCTTCTTCCAGTGCGCCCAGCTTGGCCGCCTGCTGTTCGTCGTCGCTGGTCAGCCGGGCCAGGACATTGCCCTGGTCATCGCCGGCCTCGATCAGTGGCTCGCCCGCCAGGTTGCTGGAAACGCTCAGTGCTACGGCAGTGAATGTCACCGTCTGGTTGAGTTGGTCCATGCTCAACGTCGAGTTGCCGGCCTCTTCAAAGGCCTGGTAAAGCGTTGGCAGATCCTGCGCGGCATGGGCAGCCAGCGGTGCAAGCAGGCCGAGGGTAAGGGCGATCAGTGCGGTGTGCTTCAAGGGTTCTCACAATCATGGGATCCAATCCCATGGCGGTTGTGTGCAGATGAACGCGCCCCGGATGGCGGCAAGTGCCCGCCATCCATGGCTGCGCTGGAAGCGGGGCGATCCAATGCCCCGATGGGCGGCAAAATAGGGGAACTGCTGCCCCTCGTGCAACCCGGGCATGCGCGCGCGTGATACACAGCGTGACGTTTGATCGATGTGATAATCATTCGCGTTTGAGGTAGACTGCGGTCCCTTGTGAACCGGCGGCCCTGGGCCGCTTCTGCCGCCGCTGATGAAGCATTTCGTCCCGCCTACGCGCCGTGGCCCGCTGGCCTGCGGCCTGGCTGCCTTGATGATGGGTCTGCTCCTGGCCACCCCGTACGCCCATGCCCAGCAGCGCAATCCGCTGCAGAAGATCGGCCATACCGTGCTCGACGAGCCAGCGGTCAGCTACCGTTTCGAGCAGTTCGTGGTCGACAGCCCGGACCAGCAGCGCCGCTGGCGGGTGAACCTTGCCCTCCCGGCAAAGGCCAGCAAGGCCCCGTTGCCCGTGCTGTACGCCCTGGACGGCAATGCCGTGGCGATGGTGCTGGACCAGCCGCTGCTGGCCGAGCTGGCCGCGCGCAAGGTGCCGCCGGTGCTGGTGCTGATCGGCTACGACAACGACCTGCGCATCGATTCCAAAGCGCGCACCCACGACTACACCGCTTGGATCGACCGTGCCGACGATGAGAGTGGCACGACCCAGGCGGTCGGCGGTGGCGCCGCAGCCTTCCTGGATGTGATCGAACGCCGCATCAAGCCGGAAGTCGAGCGCCGCGCATGCATCGATGCGCAGCAGCAAGCGCTGTGGGGCCACTCGCTGGGCGGTTTGTTCGTGCTCAATGCGCTGTACACCCGTCCCGCCGCCTTCCAGTCCTACCTCGCGGCCAGCCCGTCGCTGTGGTGGAGCCAGGGCGCGGCGCTGGGTGATCCGGAACAGCAGTTCGTGCAGAACGTGCATGGCCAGCCGGCAAAGCTCTGGCTGATGCTGGGCGGCGCCGAGCGAGTCGGTGATCGTGGCAAGCGCGACATGAACAACCCGCGCGTGGTCGCGCACCTGCGTCGCATCGGCGGCGCCACCCCGGATGCGGCGATGCGGCTGTCCGAGCGGCTGGGCAAGGTGCCGGGCCTGAGCGTGCAGTACCGCGAGTTCCCGGGTCTGGGGCACGGCCCGATGCTGCCGGCCTCGTTCCATGCCGCGCTGCATGAACTGTACGGCGTGACCGACCGCAGCGCCGGCGATGGCGTGCCCAATGGCGGTGACAACGCCGCTGAGTGAATCCCTTCGCACGCGATGCCGTGCGACCCCACTACCCAGGCGAGGCTGCCGACGTGCAGCGGCCCAGGCAACCGATGAATCCCGCGCCACGTGGCGCGGCCTACGTGTGCAAGGAGCCTTCCATGTCGTTCCGTCCGTCTTTCCATCTCACCTCTCTCGCCGCCGGCCTGTTGCTGGCGGTGACCGCCACCGCGCAGCCGGTGTTCGACCAGCCGGCCAACGCCACCTTCAAGGGTGAAGTCGTCTCACGCGGTGAGAACGTGGTTCCCGGCAGCACTGCCGACGTGGTCGGCCGTGGGTTCGTGCCGGGCCAGAAGGTCAGCCTGCTGCGTGGCGACAGCGTGCTCAACGCCCAGCCGGTGGTGGTCGATGCCGATGGCAACTTCAAGACCCAGCTGAGCATTCCGGCCGACGCGGTGCCGGGCACCCATCCGGTGGTGGTGCGCGCCAGCCAGCCGGCTGCGGCCACGGTGCTGAAGCTGCGCGTGTCGCCGCAGCTGCCGCTGTCCGGCCAGGCGCAGTTCGCCACCCAGTCCAACAAGCTGGTGCCGGGCCTGTACCAGTCCGCGTACAGCGCGGCCAGCAATGCCGTGTTCGTCACCTCGGCCGTGGGCCGCCCGCCGGTGACCCAGTCGCAGCTGCTGAAGCTGGACCCGAAGTCGCTGAAGGTGACCAAGGCGATCACCCCGGCGCAGGTGCCGGGCAGCACCAATGGTGCGGTCTATGCGGTCTACGGCGTGGGCGTGGATGACACCAACGGCAATGTCTGGGTCACCAACACCCGCCAGAATTCCATCGCGGTCTATCGCCAGAAGGACCTGTCGCTGGTCCATCAGTTCCCGGTCGATGCCGTGCCGCACGCGCGCGACGTGGTGGTCGACGGCACGCGCGGCAAGGTGTTCGCTTCTGCCACCGGCGAGGACCACCTGTCGGTGTTCGATGCGAAGACCTTCAAGGAACTGCCGCAGGTGACGCTGGAATCCGGCGTGGACGACGGCAAGTTCACCCCGATGAGCCTGGTGCTGGATGAGAAGGGCGGCAAGCTGTTCACCGTCAGCATCGGCACCCCGGAGGCGGCAGTGATCGATGTGGCCAGCGGCAAGGTCGAGAAGGTCATCGATCTGGGCAATTCGATCAGTGCCTCGGGCGTGGCCTTCGACGCGGCGCGCAACCGCCTGTACGTGGCCTCGCAGGGCACCGACAACCTGCTGATCGTCGACGTGGCCGCCGGCAAGGTGCTGCACGATGTGCCGGTCGGCGCCGGCGCGCTGAACGTCGCCTTCGATGATGCCTCCGGCCTGGCCTACGTCAGCAACCGTGGCGCTGGCACGGTCACCGTGGTGAACGGTGACGGCAAGGTGGTCGCCAATCTTGATGGCGGCACGCTGCCGAACCACGTCCGCGCCGATGGCAAGGGCAACGTGTTCGCGGTGAACAAGTCGCGCGGCGCTGAAGACCCGAAGGGTGACCGCATCACCCGCATCACCCCGAAGCAGTAAGTCACACGGTGGGGCGGCGTGCGCGTCGCCCTGCCAGCAAGGAGAATGTGCATGAACATCGCGTCCCGTCTGCGCCTGTGTGCGCTTCCGTTGGCTGTTTCGCTGGCGTTGGCTGCCTGTGGCGGCTCGTCGGCTCCCTCTGATGCCAATACGCCTGCCGAGTCGCCCGCAGCAACGGCGGCCGCTGCGGAAACCGCGCTGCCGGCAGGCTGGCAGCGCGTGGCAGGAGCCGAAATGCCGGCCGTGCACGGCCAGAAGGCGGTGCTCCCAGCCAAGGTGCATTCCGATGATGGCGCCGATATCGAAGTGGCCGATACCAGCCGGATCATCGCCGGTGGCGACGACGTCATCGCGGTGATCGAAGCACTGGGGCTGGGCAAGCAGGTATTTGCCGCGCCGACCAACACCACCACCCAGGCCGGCCTGGCCGCGCCGCACCAGTTCCTGTTCAACCGAACCACTGGCGTGGAGGGCGTGCTGAGCCTGCAGGGCTCGCTGTTCCTCGGCAACAGCCTGCGCCGCCATACCGAACTGGCCAAGAAGCTGCGCGAAGTGGGCGAGCCGGCGGTAGTCATCGATGACCTGCAGCCAGCGCCGGACAAGGTGCGCAAGGTCGCTGCTGCACTAGGGCTGGCCGAGGCAGGGCAAGCACTGGCCACGCAGGTGCAGCGTCAGCTCGACGAGGCTGCAGCGATTGGCAAGGGCCTGGGCCATGCGCCACGACTGATCCACGTGTCGGCCACCGGCGCTGGCGGCTCACCGACTGTTGCCGGTGCCGACAGCGCCTCGGCGCAGCTGATCGCGCTGGCTGGCGGCGTCAACATCGGCACCGAGGCGGGGGTGAAGAACTACTCGCAGCTGAGCAATGAAGGCGTGGTCGCCGCAGCGCCGGAGGTGATCCTGGTGACCGAGCATGACCTGCAGCTGTTCGGCGGTGCCGAGGGCCTGTGGAAGGCGTACCCGACGCTGAAGCAGACCCCGGCTGGGCAGGCCAATCGGGTCTGGGTGATGCCGGACGTGCAGCTGAAGTACACCAGTGTCGGTTCCGGTGCTGGCGCGCTGGCGCTGGCCAAGGCCCTGGCGGCGTTGCCGAAGGCATGAGTCCGGCGGATCGGCGCCGCCGTCGCGGGCGGACGATGTTGCTGGTGGCGTTGCTGGCACTGCTGGGTGCGGTGCTGGCCTCGTTCGCCGTGGGCCCGCTGCGGCTGCCGCCGCTGGAGGTGATGCAGGCGTTGGCGGTGAAGCTGGGGCTGCTCGATCCGCAGGCGGTCAGCGGCCGCGACCTGGCCGTGGTCTGGCAGCTGCGCATTCCGCGTGCCCTGCTGGGTGCGATGGTCGGTGCGTCGCTGGCGATGGCCGGTGCCAGTCTGCAGGGCCTGTTCGGTAACCCGCTGGCCGATCCCGGCATCGTCGGTGTCAGCCAGGGTGCTGCGCTGGGGGCAGTGGCTGCCATTGTTCTCGGCGCTGCGGGCGCAGCCGGCTGGCTGGTGCCTGTGGCCGCGTTCGTTGGCGGTGCGCTGGCGATCGGCCTGACCTATGCGCTGGCGCGGCCCGGGAAAGGCAGTGGCAATGCCACGCTGCTGCTGGTCGGCATCGCGATGGCCGCGTTCTGCTCGGCGCTGATCGGTTTCCTCACCTACATCGCCAGCGAAAGCGAACTGCAGTCGCTGGTGTTCTGGCAGATGGGCTCGCTGGCGCGTGCCAACTGGGCCGATGTGGCGGCGGTGGTGCCCCTGTTTGCCATCGGCGTGTTCGCGTTGCAGCGGTTGGCCACGCCGCTGGACATGCTGGCGCTGGGGGAGCGCCAGGCACAGCACCTCGGGCTGGACGTGACCCGCACGCGGCGTCGCCTGGTGGCGTTCAGTGCGCTGCTGGTGGGCGCAGCGGTGGCCTTTGCCGGCTCGATCAGCTTCGTTGGCCTGGTGGTGCCGCACGTGGCGCGCCTGCTGGTCGGCCCCGGGCATCGCTGGCTGCTGCCGTTGTCCGGCCTGCTCGGTGCGCTGCTGATCGTGGTGGCCGATACCGCCGCGCGCACGCTCGATCCGCCCGCGGAGATTCCGCTGGGCCTGTTCTCCGCCGCGCTGGGCGCGCCATTCTTCCTCTGGCTGGTGCTGCAGCAGCGCCGCAAGGCGGCCCCATGAGCGTGCTGCTGAAGCTGCACGAGGTGGTGGTGCGCCGCCAGCAGCGCGAGATCCTGCATGGCATCTCGCTGGCGTTCGAGCCGGGCACGGTGACTGCCCTGGTTGGCCCGAATGGCGCAGGCAAATCCACGCTGTTGGCGGTGGCTGCCGGTGATCTGCGTGCCGACGTGGGTGAGGTGAGCCTGCTGGGCAAGCCCTTGGCCAGCTACAAAGCGGGGCCACTGGCACGCGAGCGCGCGGTGATGCCGCAGGAGCACGGCGTGCGTTTCGCCTTCATCGTGGAGGAGGTGGTGGCGATGGGGCGGTTGCCGCATCCGCCGGATCCGCGTGTGGATGACGCGCAGGTGGAAGCTGCAATTGATGCTGCCGAACTGCAGGCCCTGCGCCTGCGCGAGGTGCAGCAGCTGTCCGGTGGTGAGTCCGCCCGCACCACGTTCGCGCGTGTGCTGGCGCAGGACACGCCGCTGCTGTTGCTTGATGAGCCGACGGCCGCGCTGGACCTGCGCCACCAGGAGCGCACATTGCGTAGCGTTCGTGCCGTTGCCGAAGCTGGTGCGTGCGTGATCGTGGTGCTGCACGATCTGAACCTGGCGGCTGGCTACGCCGATCGCATCGTGCTGCTGGAACATGGCAGGGTGGCGGCCGATGGTACGCCGCTGCAGGTGCTGACCGAAGACAACCTGCAGCGGGTCTACCAGCAGGACGTGGTGGTGCTGGAGCACCCAAGGCGCGGGGTGCCGCTGGTGGTGGTGACCTGAGCGAGGGCCCGCCAGGTTGCTCCGGGTATCATGATCGTTTCGTTTTCTTCAATGGACTGATGTCATGTTCCGTACCGTTACCCGCAGCGTGCTGCTTGCCGCGATGATTGCTTCCGCTTGCGCTGCCAATGCGGCTTCGACCTCTCAGGTTTCGCTGACCGACGCGGCCGAAAACGCCTCGCTGATCGAGACCCGGCATTCCAGTAGCGACGGTGCCGCTGTGACGTCGATGAAGACGCAGTACTTCGCCAACGAGGAAATGTCGGTGAGCTGGGACGACCAGCAGGTGCTGGTGCTATGCAGGGAGACGGCGTACCTGAAGATTCCTGCGACCAAGCTCAAGGCCGGTGCGTTGACCTCCGAACAGCGGCAGATGATCGTCTATCAGGCGCTGATGTCAGGCCTGGGGGCTGTCGCGGGCGTCATCGGGCCGGCAGGCGAGGTGGTGACCGTGGCCGATGACGGCAGCGAGACCCGCAGCGTTGGCGAAAGCAGCTGGGCGTATGGTGTTGAGCGATACGAGGTGATCACCCAGCGGCTGCCGGACGGTGCACTTCGGGTCCGGACCCGCAAGACGGAAACCGTCAATACCACGCCTCCGGCGGGCCCGGACGACATGTTCAGTACCGAGGACGATCAGGCGGCACGCCTGTCGGAACTGGCGCCGGTGGGCAGCTGGACCGAAGTGGTTGTCCACGGTGGCGCACGGCTGCCACACATGGACCCGGCGACGTCGCTGAAGGGGTGGATCTCGATGGGCGACGACCAGGCGGCGACCGTGGGTGAGGCGCGCAAGCTGCACGACTGCAAGTAGGGCATGGCAGGGGTCAGAGCCCTTTGCTTTGGGCAAAGGGACCCGACCCCGATGTCGGTCGGCTTCATCGTTCTATTAATGTGTGCAATATTCACTTGCGCGCCAGATTGGCAGGTCTAGAATGCGCCCCATGAACCGGATGCCGCTCCTGAAGTTTTTCACCCTGACCCGCGCAAGCGCGGAACGGGCGTGTCTGCCTGGAGCCCCACGAGGCCGTTGAAGCGGCCATCGCTGGACCTTCGACAGAGCGCCCTCCGGGGCGCTCTTTTTGTTTTTGTTTTTTGTGAGTCGACTAACAGTCGGCTCTACCCAGTCGACTCTACCCAGTCGACGCTACCCAGTCGACGCTACCTACTCGACTCTACCCAGTACTGCGAAGGAGAACGTGCCATGCACCAGATCGCCGAGACCGAACGCTAGCCGCGCACCCTGTCGCCAACCGGGGTGTGCGGCCCCTGAAGTTGGCTTTGCAGGAACCTCTTTATGAACACCCACGTCCTTTCCCGTCGTCGCAACCTTGGCATCATTGCCCACATCGACGCCGGCAAGACCACGCTGACCGAACGCCTGCTGTGGAAAAGCGGCGAGATCCACCGCGTCGGCGAAGTGCACGACGGCAATGCGACCACCGATTTCTCGGCGATCGAGCGCGAACGCGGCATCACCATCGGCGCTGCCGCCGTGCAGGCGCAGTGGGCGCCACGTGACCTGCCGCCGCATCGGCTGACCCTGATCGACACCCCCGGCCATATCGACTTCGCCATCGAAGTCGAACGTTCACTGCGCGTGCTCGACGGTGCCGTGGCCGTGTTCTCGGCCGTGGACGGCGTGCAGCCGCAGTCCGAGACGGTATGGCGCCAGGCGCGTCGCCATCGCGTGCCGCTGATCGCCTTCGTCAACAAGATGGACCGCGTAGGCGCTTCGTTCGAGCGCGTGCTGGAGCAGCTGCAGGACAAACTGCAGGCGCGACCGTGGGCATTGGGCGTGCCGCTGGGCAGCGAAAGCGGCTTCAACGGCTGGGTCGACCTGGTCGATGAACGCGTACTGCACTGGCAGGATGGCGCCGTAACCACGGTGACCCCGTGGGACGACGCGGCACGCGCGCAGTGGCAGGCTCAGCGCGATGCGCTGGTCGAAGCCGTGGCCGATCACGATGAACAACTGGCCGATGCCTGGCTGGAAGGTCGCGTGATCGATGCCGAACAGCTGCGCGCGGCGATCCGCCGGGCGACGCTGGCGGGTGCGGGCGTGCCTGTGCTGGCCGGTGCTGCGTTCAAGGACAAGGGCATCGAGACGCTGCTGGATGCGGTGGTCGACTACCTGCCGTCGCCGCTGGATCGCCCTGCCGTCAGCGCTGAAAGCGATGAGGGCGAGGTGGTGCTGCCGCCGGATCCGGAGGGGCCGCTGGCCGGCCTGCTGTTCAAGATCACCCACCAGCAGCACGGCGCGCTGAGCTTCGTGCGGCTGTACTCGGGCACCTTGAAGGTGGGCGACGCCGTGGCCAGTTCGCAGCATCCGCAGGGTCGGCGCGTCAGCCGGCTGGTGCGGGTGCAGGCCGACCAGACCCACGACATCGAGCAGGCCGTGGCCGGTGACATTGTCGCGGTGCTGGGCTGGAAGGATGCGGTCAGTGGCGAAACGCTGAGCGGCCGTGCGCAGCCGCTGCGCCTGGAGAATATCCAGGCCCAGGCGCCGGTGCTGGCGTGGCGCCTGGAGCCGGCGCGTGCGGCCGACCTGATCCGGATGGCGCAGGGCCTGGCCAGCCTGGCCCAGGAAGACCCGTCGTTCCGCGTCGAAACCGATCGCGACACGGCGGAAACCCTGGTCTGGGGCATGGGTGAGCTGCACCTGGAGGTGATGGTCGAGCGCCTGCGCAGTGAGTGGAAGGTGGACGTGGGCGTAGGTGCGCCGCGCGTGGCCTACCAGGAGACGCCGCTGCGTGCGATGACCGGCGTCGTCGGGCGACTGGTCAAGCAGACCGGTGGACAGGGCCAGTTCGCGCACGTGGTGCTGGATGTGTCGCCGCGTGAGGACGACCAGGTGGTGTTCAACGACCGCATCGTCGGTGGCGTGGTGCCGCGCAGCTTCATCGCTGCGGTGGAGAAGGGCGTACGTGCCGCGCTGTCGGAAGGGCCGCAGGGTCATCCGGTGGTCGGCATCGAGGTCAGTCTTGTCGATGGCCAGACTCATGCCAAGGACTCTTCGGAGATGGCGTTCCATCGCGCGGGTGCCGAGGCGATCAAGGCCGCGCTGGCTGAAGGTGGCACGCAGTTGCTGGAACCGGTGATGGCGGTGACGGTGCATTCGCCGTCGGCGTCGGTGGGCGATGTGGTCGGCGACCTCAACCGGCGCCACGGTCGCATCGCCCGCATCGAGGACCAGGACGGTCGCGCTGAGGTCAGTGGTTTTGCGCCATTGGCGCAGCTGGTGGGTTACACCACGTCGTTGCGTTCGCTCAGCCAGGGGCGGGCGAGTAGCGAGGCGCACCTGCACGGCTACGAGGCGGTACGCGCTGCATGAGGAAACTTGGGGGGGAGCCCGTTCGCGGGCTCCCCTTTTTTGTGTTCGGGGCGCGCATCCACGCATGGCGTGATCTACAGGGTGATCGGGTCGCGAGCTCTGCAGTAGATCCACGCCATGCGTGGATGGGGCCCTCGGGATGCGATTTTTTTGCATTGCATCGCAACAAAGCTGCAGAAAAGGCTGGATTAAAGTGATGCCTCACGATAAATTGCGCACCCCCCGTTGCTCGCCGCCGCCCGCACCCTTCTCATGCGTGATGACAAAGACCCCGGAACCCTGGAGCTGACCCTGCCGCGAAAGCGCGGCCGTCCGCCCAAGTTCGGGTACGCCATGAGTGACGCGCAACGGGCCGCGCGCTACCGCGCGCGCCGGGCAGGGCAGGCCAACCACGCGGATGTGCGCTCCTGTTCGGACATGGTGCTGCTGGACAAGATCCGCGCAGCGGTCAGCGCGCGTGACACCGAACTGGCCGGTTTCCTGGTCCATGTGCTCTGGCAGCGGTACCCCCTGCAGCTGAAATAGGCCGACGATGGGGTGGCCGTTGTCATCGAGCTTGTTGATAATGCGGGATTCAGGTTGTTCCCGCTGGCGCGCCCGGGATGGCAGGCGCGCATGATCGAACGGTTCCCAAGATGACCACCACCAGCGACACCACCACCGAAGCGGCGCCGAGCAACGCCCCCCTGTTCTACACCCGTCCGGTGCCGCTGCAGGCCGATGTGCACGCCGACCTGCGCATCCTGCCGGGCAGGCTCGAGTTTGCCGCGGGCAACAACGCCATTCCGCTGGTGCTCGGCGAGTTCTCGCTGGCGCTGCACCACTTCCCGATCCTCTTCGCTGGCCCGACCGCAGTGCCGATGGCTGCCGTTGGCGTATCCGACCAGAACCTGTTCATCAAGGATGGCCTGTGGGAAGACGAGGCCTATATCCCGGCCTACCTGCGTCGCCACCCCTTCATCTTCATCGACACCGGCTCGGACAATGATTTCCTGCTGGGCATCGACGAAGAGAGCTCGCGCGTGGTCAAGGGCGGTGACGAAGGCCAGCCGCTGTTCGTCGATGGCAAGGCCACCGACATGGTGCAGCAGGCGCTGGAGTTCTGTGGCCAGTTCACCCGTGAGCACGAACAGACCCAGGCCTTCTCCAAGGCCCTGATCGACAACGGCCTGCTGGTCGAGCGCAACGCCACCGTGCGTACCCCGGATGGCCGTGAATTCAACCTCAATGGTTTCCAGGTCGTCGACGTCGAGAAGTTCGTCGCGCTGCCGGAAGCCACTGTGATCGAGTGGCATCGCAGTGGTTGGCTGGCGCTGATCCACCAGCATCTGATGTCGCTGGGTCGCTTCAACGACCTGACCCGTCGCCAGGTCGAGCGTCTGGCGGCCTGATCAGGCCCCGGGCATGGCTTCCGCAGCGCGGGAGCCATGCCATTGCTGAAGGACGCGCAACAGGCGTCGCGCATCGGCCCAGTCGGGTGTGGCGTCGCGACCCAGCTCCCACAGGTCGCCCGCCGTGTCCGCCTCTGGGGCCGCCCCGTATATCTGCAGGGCCCCCTGAAGCCGATGCGCGTGATGGCATAGGTCAGTGGCACTGGCGTCATCGATGGCCTGTTCGATCCGCAGCAGCTCGTGGCCGATGTCCGTGATGTAGGCGGGGTCATCTGCCGCTGTGCCCGTTGCGATGGCCTGTCCGGTCGCCGGCAGCTCCAGCGCCCGCAGCAGTGACTCAAGCTGGAGTGGCTTGGTCAGGGTGGCGTCGAACCCTGCTTTCCGGCAGCGCGCCACATGCCGACGATCACGGCGTGCCGACAGTGCGATCAGTCGCAGCGGGGCGCGCGCCTGCCTGCGCAACTGCATGGCCAGCGCATAGCCATCCATGTCCCCGAGCCCGATGTCGAGCAGGATCACGCTGCGCGGTCTCACGGCCTGCTCGGCAAGCGCGCTGGCGGCGTCGCCAGACGCGTGTACATCGGCACCCAGGCGGCGCAGCTGCTCGCTGATGACCCGGCGATTGAGGGCATGGTCCTCCACCAGCAGCAGCTCAAGCCCGCCCAGCGGCGTTCCCGCGCCGGCGCTGGCGGCTGACGTGACCTTGGCCTTGGCCGGGCGTACCGGCAGGCGCAGGGTGAAGCGACTGCCGCGCCCGGGGACGCTGTGTACTGACAGGTTGCCGCCCATTGCGCGGGCAAGCGCATGCGCGATCATCAGTCCCAATCCGCTGCCTCCGCGCTCCTTGCCGTCTTCGCCCTGCTGGAATGGCTGGAACAGCACGGTGAGTTGCTCTGCAGTGATGCCGATTCCGCTGTCGATCACATCCAGCATGAGCTCACGAGGGTGGTTGCCTGGCGTCAGTTGAAGGCGCAGCTCGATGCCGCCGACGTCGGTGAACTTGAGTGCGTTTCCCAGCAGGTTGTCGATGATCTGGCGCAGTCCTTCCGGATCGATGGCGACAATGGGGCAGGGCTCGGGGAGGCAGTCGAAGCGAAGCGCCAGCCCGCGCTGCCGAGCCTGGGGACGAATTGCATCCAGCGATTGGCGGCAGAGTCGTGCAATGTCGCAAGGTTCTACGTGCGGCTTGAAGGTGCCGCTGGCCAGGCGTGAGAACTCCAGCGAGCGGTTGAGCAGGTTGCGCAGCGAGGAGCCCGCGGCATGTGCAGCCGCCAGCGCATCTCGCTGCCCCATGGGCGCCGACGGCTGGCTGAGCAGGTCGATCGAGGCAAGGACTGCCTGGGCCGAATTGCGCACCTCGTGGCTCAACATGCCAATCGCGCGGGCGCGGGCACGGCCTTCAGCACGCAGGCGCCTGTGCCAGGCATGCCACAGGAACGGGGTGACTGCCAATGCGGCAGCCAGGGCCGGCAGCCACTGCGGGGGCAGCTGACGCATCCAGTCCAGGACGTGCTCCAGCGAGGCGGGGGCCGCCTGTTGGGCCCATAGCTGCAACAGGCCGGCATGTTCCTCCAGCGTAATGTCGTGCAATGCCCGCTCGATGCGCTCCAGCAGCTGGCGATCTTCGTGGCGCGCAAGCAGGTGCAGGTCGGTGGAGAAATCGCTGTCGAAAGGCTGCAGGTGCAGGTGCCCGGCGAAATGCCGACGGATCAGGGGCCGCAGGGTCGTTTCCAGGCCGATTGCCAGATCGGCGGTGCCGTTTTCAACAGCTGCCAGCGTGGCGTGCCGATCGGCCAGGTGCAGCAGGCGGACGTGCGGATGGCGCGCGGCCAGCCATTCCGCATACGGCCCCCCTTCGAGCACGGCCAGGACCTGGTGGTCCAGTTCCGTGATATCGCGTGGCAGGCGCTCGCCGCTGCGGCCGGCGAGCATCGTCTTGCCACCGCGGAACGTGCTGGATGCCACCAGGCCGGGGCAGGGTGGCTGCAGGTGGTTGCCAATCACCAGTACCAGATCCGCTTCGCGTCTGCAGACGGCAGCCACCGATGCGCCGGTGCTGGGATGCTGGTGCTCCTGGAACTGCAGCTGCGAACGCCGTGCAACCAGATTGGCGTAGCCATGGGCCAGGCTTGGCAAACTCGTGCCGCCAGCGAGTGCAGCGGGTACCGGGTGCAGCGACGGCGTGGTCGCCACCCGGACTTCGCGCCCCGGCCCCCATTCAAGTGATGACGCATCCTCGGCCGACGCGGCGGGAAGCAGGATGAGCGCCAACAGCAGGAGGGTGGATGTACGCATTCGATCGCGCATCTTCACGGTGATTCCAGCTGCTGCCGCATGGCGTAGATCTCGGCATCGTTGCGCAGCCTGAGCTTGCGCAGGGCCGCAACCTTCTGTGTGCTGACGGTCTTGATGCTGCGATGGCGGCGGAGCGCGATTTCCGAAACGGTCAGGCCCGCCAGCAGGAGCTCCAGTACTTCGCGCTCGTTGCGGCTGAGCTCTTCGCAGTCTCCCGGCAGCGTGCAATCGGGTGGCAGTCGCGGAAGGCCCTGCGATACGCGCACGATTGCGTCCGAGAGCATCGGCAGTGGTTCGGCCTTGCTGACCACGCCGCTGACACCCGTGGCGATGAGCTGGTTGATGTGGATCGAGGGTAAAAGGGTCGCAAAAGCGAGCAGGGTGACGCGAGGAAAGTGCTCGCGCAGCAGCGGGGTCAGCTCGGCCGCGCTGCGATCGTCGCGGGCCAGGGTCAGATCGATGATCGCGACATCCACCCGCATCTGCTGGAGGCTGTCAATGAGTTCGTCGCTGCGGGCGTGGCTGGCGACGATACGGAAGCGGGCGTCGCGGGAGAGGTGCAGGGCAGTGCCGCGACGGACGACTTCGTGGTCGTCCAGTAGTGCCAGTCGCAGCGGGCGCGGGGCAGGAAGTCCATTCATGCGCAGGGAGGTGATCGGCGCCCATGGGGCGTGATGACCATTCTGGCGCTGCTGTCGCGGCGAACATCGAAATTGCTTGATTTTTGCGAATATTCCTAAGAAGTGATTCGCTGCATCCATCGATTCGGAGCTGTCAATTGATGGGATCGAATGCTACCGGACGGATTGCGGCACGCGCCGCAGTCGCCGGATGTCGTAGCCCATCTCGGCGATGCGCTGCAAGGCCTTCTGGTAGTCGCCGTCGGACACCTGCGGCGTACGCGCCATGTACCAGACATAGTCGCGCTTGCTGCGCGCCACGATGGTCTGGCGGTAGTCGTCATCCCGCCAGGCGATCACGTACTCGGCCTGGATCGGCCAGATGAACTGCATGCCCCAGATCGCGCCATTGCCTTCCTTCTCGACACGGCCAATGGGGTGCATCGACTTCTGCGGCGCATCGAAGCTGCCCTTGCGATAGGTGAAGGTGGTCTGGATGCGCCCGTCGGGCTTCAGGGCATAGCTTTCCACCGCATCGTAGGCATTGCGTTCGGGCCAGGACGGAATATGGGCGATCACGTACCAGTCGCCCATGAAGCGTGGCACATCCACCGAAGGCGCACGCGGAAGCGGCCGGGTGTCGCTGGAGGAGCAGCCCGAGCCGAACAGGCCGACTGCGATCAGCGGAAGCAGCGAGAACATGCGCATGGGGCACCTCAGCGGGGTCGGAACAGATAGTGGGCGACCAGCCACTGCTGGCCGTCGTCGTAGCCGAACAGCTCGGCGCATGCCATCCAGAACATCCGCCAGCGCTGCCACCAGACCTTCGCTGCAGCCTGGCCGTAGGTGGCGATCAACACCGGCATCACCTGCTCGCGGGCGGCATCCTGGTTGGCCAGCCAGTGGTCGGCCGTGCGCCGGTAGTGGGTGCCGTCCAGCAACCAGCGTTGATCCAGGCGCAGGTCGCGCTGGAAATGCAGCAGCGTGTCGGCGGCCGGCATCAGGCCGCCGGTGAAGAAGTGGCGGCCCATCCAGTTGTCGCCGCCGTCTGTCTCGAACGGGTACATCAGTGTGCGATGGGCGAAGATGTGCACGAACAACGCGCCATCCGGTTTCAGCCACCGTGCGATGCCTGCCAGCAGGCGCTCGTAGTTGCGTACGTGCTCGAACATCTCCACCGAGACACAGCGGTCGAACCGGGCTGTCGGTAGATCAAGTTGGTTGACGTCACAGGTCAGCACCTTGACGTTGTCCAGGCCGCGCGCCTGGCACTGCGCCATGATGTGCTGGCGTTGGCTGTGCGAGTTGGAGACGGCGGTGATATGCGCCTGCGGGTAGCGTTCGGCCATCCACAGGGTCAGTGAGCCCCAGCCGCAGCCCAGCTCAAGAATCTGCTGGCCATCGGCCAGTCCGGCGCGCTGGCCGTACAGTTCCAGCATGGCGTCCTCCGCCTGGTCCAGCGTTTCGCGCCCGGTGGGGTAGTAGCAGCTGCTGTACTTCAGTCGCTTGCCCAGGCAGGCCTGGAAGAAGGCTGCCGGCACTTCATAGTGTTGGCGGTTGGCTGCGTCGGTATGCAACGCGAGCGGGCTGTCGGCCAGCTCGGCGATGCGCCGGCTGAAGCGTGCCGATTGGCCTTCGATGCCACCCTCGCTTTCCTCATGCAGGCGCTGCGCGCACAAGCGGCGGATGCCCGCACGCAGCGCCGCATCGGGGACCAGCCTGCGTTCGGCCCAGGCGATCATCCCGGTTTCCGCATCTTCGGCTGGGTTCAGTGACGGGATCGCGCTCATGCGGAATGCTCCTTGGAAGAACGGGGAAACCAGGGAAAGAACATCGGTGTACTGCGCTGGTAGGCGCGATAGTCGTCGCCGCGGCTGCGCAGCGCCTGTTTCTCGGTGAATGGAATGCCGCTCAGATAGCGCAGGAACACGTACATCAGCAGCGGGCCGGCCCAGGCCAGCCACCACAGTGGCGAGCCGACCGCGAGCAGGACATAGGTGAACCAGTGCAGCCACTCGAAGAAGTAGTTGGGGTGGCGGGAATAGCGCCAGAGTCCGACGCGGCAGGTGCGGCCCCTGTTCGCCGGGTCGGCGCGGAAACGCGCCAGCTGGCGGTCGGCCAGGCTTTCGCCGCCGACGCTCAGCAGCCAGACCAGCGCTGCGGCCACCACCCACAGGGTCAGGTCGGCCCGAGGATTGGCAGCCACCGCCACGAAGGGCAGGGCGAACAGGACGATCAGCAACGCCTGCGCCATGAAGAAGCCGAAGATCTTGCCCTGGTGGCCGTGCCAGTATTGGCGCAGGTAGCGGTAGCGTCCGTCCTCTTCTTCGTGACGGACCCGGTGCCACAGGTGCAGGGCGAGTCGACTGCCCCACAGGCCGCCGAGCACGCCCAGCGCGATCCGCGGCATCACCGCACCGTCGCCCAGCAGCGCCAGCAACAGCGCCGAGGCGCCCACGCCCTTTGCCCAGAGCACATCGACCACGCCGATGTTGTGGTTGCGGCGCTGCCAGGCCCAGCCCCAGCTCATCACCAGTACGGCGTACAGCAGGACCCACATCAGATTGATCATGACGACGCTCCTGCGAAGGGCGGCTGCGGGATGTGCATGCCGCGACGGGCGGTCCGGCACAGCAGGGAAAGCGCAATGCTCCAGCCCGCGCCCAGTACCAGCAGTCCTGGCCATACGGGATCTGCGAACCGCACTGCGTCGAAACCGCGTGCGGCAGACAGATAGGCCAGCGGTGCCAGCAGCAGGCCGAACAGGGCCGGCAGGGCCGGGTGGTGCTGCAGGAAGCGCATCGACGTGGTCAGCGTCATCGCGAACGCCGCCCACAACGCCATGATCCACGGCGGTGGCGCCCAATCCAGTGGGGCCGCCGCGTAGCGCACCGTGCCGCTGGCGGCGGCACTGGCGTCGACCAGCCATGCGCAGGCCAGTGCCAACATCAACAGCCGCAGATCCAGCCGGGGGCGCGGTGAGGTCAACAGCTGGCTGCCGATGTAGAGCGACGCGGCCAGTAGCGCGGGCCACTGCCAGCCGCGGCCCGCGCCGGCCACGGCACACAGCCAGACCAGCTGGTTGCCGAGCAGATTGGCCCAGAAGCGATGCATGTCAGTGGCTGTCGGTCGCAGCGAAAATGGGCCGGTGGTCCGGACGGGCCAGCAGCAGATGCGAGACGCCGATCGAACGTTCCAGGAAGCCACCCTCGCAATAGGCCAGGTAGAATTCCCACAGCCGGCAGAAGCGCGCGTCAAAGCCCTGCGCCTGCACTGCCGGCAGCTGGGCCAGGAAACGTTGGCGCCAGGCGCGAAGGGTCAATGCGTAGGAGTGGCCGAAATCCTGCTGGGCGATCAGCTGCAGGTCGCTGGATCGGCTCTTGGCGGCCATGATCGCGTTGATCGATGGGATGAAGCTGCCCGGAAACACATAGCGCTTGATGTAATCGACGCTGCGCCGGGCCTGTTCGTAGCGGTGGTCCTCGATGGTGATGGCCTGCAGCAGGGCAACGCCATCAGGCTTGAGCAGGCGCTGCAGCGTGGCCATGTAGGTGTCCAGGTATTCGGCGCCGATCGCTTCGATCATCTCGATCGACACCAGCTTGTCGAACTGGCCCTGCAGGTCGCGGTAGTCCTGCATCAGCAGCGTGACCTGGTCCTGCAGGCCCGCCTCCCGTACGCGCCGGGCGGCCAGCGCATGCTGTTCCGCAGAGATGGTGGTGGTCGTGACATGGCAGCCGTAGTGCCGGGCGGCATGGACCGCGAAACCACCCCAGCCGGTGCCGATTTCCACCACGCGGTCGCCGGGTTTGAGCTGCAGCTGCTGGCAGATGCGGTCCAGCTTGCGCCGCGAGGCCGATTCGAGTGGTTCGGACTCACTGGCGAACAACGCCGACGAGTACATCAGGTCCGGCGACAGGAACAGGGCAAAGAAATCGTTGCCCAGATCATAGTGCGCGGCGATGTTGCGGCGGCTGCCCTCACGGCTGTTGCGGCGCAGGCGGTTCCAGCCCCGCAGCAGCCAGCCACCCACGCGGGCCGGGCCACGCTCCATGCCGTCCAGCAGGTCGCGATTGCGTACCAGCAGCCGGATCAGTGCCACCAGATCATCACAGTGCCATTCGCCCTGGATGTAGCTTTCACCTGCGCCCACACTGCCTTGCGCTGCAACCTTGCGATAGAACCCCGGGTCATCGATGGTGACGGTGACATGCAGTTCGCCACAGGCATCGCCCAGCCAGACCTCGCCCAATGCGTCACGTACGCACAGGCGACCGTCGCGCATGGGGGCAAGCTGGGCCAGCAGGCGGCGGCGCAGGAACGCATCCAGGGCGCCGGGGCGCGGCAGGGCGACCAGAGGGGTCATCGAGTTCATCGTGGTTTCTCGGCAAGAGCAGGGTGGTCGTGCACGGGGTTGCGTTTCATCCACAGCCGAAGTGCATGCCAGTGGATGGCGGCCACCACCTGGGTGGTCATCAGCGGATAGCAGGCCAGCACCCGGGCCAGCCCACGGCCGTTCAAGGCATGTCGCTGCATGGCCTGGGTGGCATCAAACTGGCGCACCCCGTCGCGCCAGACCTGCATGTGTACGCGCAGGTCCTGGTCCGGGCGGTTGAAGCGCCAGTCGTAGCGGCAATCCATCGGCATGAACGGCGAGACATGGAAGCGCTTGTCGAACTGCCAGCGCAATGACGCCCCTTCGTGGAGGGCCGTGGCGACCGGCAGCACATAGGCGTGCCGTTCCTTCCAGGGGGTATTGGTGATCTCGGCCACGATGCAGTCCAGCGTGCTGCCATCGGCCTGGTAGCAGTAATAGAAGCTGACCGGGTTGAAGACATGCCCGGCGAAGCGGAGATGGGTGAGCAGGCGCACCGGACCGGTTGGCCGGTAGCCAAGCGTGCCCGCAGCGTGGTCGCGCACCGCATCGGCCAGCGGCCGCGCGGGATCACCGAAGTAGTCGCTGCGGCGGAACTCGGCCAGGTTGCGGCGATTGACCGACCACAACCAGCGCCCGGCGAACACCGTGTCGAGTTCATCCAGGTCGAGCAGCAGCTGCGCGATGGGGTAACGGAATGCATGCGGATGCGGATGATGCCGGCGATGCATCACCTGCCCGATGTAGAGCGCGCTGGCACTCATGCCGCCACCTCATCCGAGGCGGATACGTTCCGATGTGGAGCGCAGGCCTGCAGGGCATCGACCACGTGGCGGGCACTGCGGATGCCATCCTCGTGGAATCCCCAGCCCCAATAGGCGCCAGCAAACCATGTGTGGCGGCGGCCCTGCAGTTCCGCCCAGCGCTGCTGTGCGCGCACTGCAGCGTGGTCGTGTACCGGGTGCGCGTAATGCAGGGTCCGCAGCACCTTGGCCGGATCGATTGCCTCGCTGCGGTTGAGGGTCACTACCAGGGGGATGTCGCCCGGCAGGCCCTGCAGCAGGTTCATGCAGTAGCTGACCGTGCAGGGCGCCGCGCGATCCTGTGGTACGTGCGCGTTCCAGGCCGCCCACGCCTTGCGGTTGCGCGGCAGCAACGACGCATCGGTATGCAGCACCGCTTCGTTGGACTGATAGCGGATGGCGCCGAGGACCTCACGCTCGACGGTATCTGCGTCGGCAAGCAACGCCAGTGCCTGGTCGCTGTGGCAGGCCAGGATCACTTCGTCGAAGGCCTCCACGCCGGCGCTGCTGTGCACGCGTGCACCCCAGGGCATGCGCTCGACCCTGCTGACCGGGCATTGCAGCCGCTCATGCACGCGCCAGCGGCGACGCAGCGCATCCACGTAGCGCGTCGATCCCCCGCTGACCACCCGCCAGCTTGGCCGCCCGGTCATCTGCAGCATCTGGTGGTTGGCCATGAACTGGGCCAGGTAGCGCGCCGGGAACGCCTGCACGGTGGCCGTCGGCGAGGACCACAGCGCCGAGGCCATCGGCAGCAGGTGCTCGTCGATGAATGCCTCGCCATAGCGCTGGCTGCGCAGGTAATCGCCGAGCGTGGGGCCGTCTTCTTCGGCCAGCAGCAACGGCGCGTCGCGATAGAACCGGCGCAGGTCGGCCAGCATGCCCCAGAAGCGCGGCGATACCAGGTTGCGGCGCTGGCAGAACAGCCCATCCAGCGAGGTGGCGTTGTACTCCACGCCGCTGCGCTCACTGTGCATGGAGAAACTCATCGTGGTCGGTTGCGAGGCCACGCCCAACTCGTCGAACAGCGCCGACAGCAAGGGATAGTGCTGGGGGTTGAAGACGATGAAACCGGTATCCACCGCCATGCCTCGGCCCGCCACCTGCACGTCGTGGGTATGGGTGTGGCCGCCGAGGTAATCGTTGGCCTCGAACAGCGTGACGTCGTGCTGGCCATCCAGCCACCAGGCACTGGCCAGCCCCGCGATACCCGAGCCGATGACCGCGATGCGCATCTCAGTACCTCGCCTTGGCCAGAACCCACTCGGGGATGGGCTTGAGCCCTTTGACCAGGCCCAGCGCCGCCATCGCGCGCAGCCCGTACCAGGTCAGGTCCACCTCCCACCAGCGGAAGCCCTGGCGCACGGTGCCGGGGAAAAAGTGATGGTTGTTGTGCCAGCCCTCACCGAAGGTGAGCAGCGCCAGCCACAGGTTGTTGCGGCTGTCGTCGCGGGTCTCGAAGCGGCGGCGGCCGAAACGGTGGGCCAGCGAATTGATGGTGACGGTGGCGTGGAACAGCACGATGGTGGAGATGAAGAAGCCCCACACCAGCAATTGCGGGCCCGTGGTGTGCAGGCCAGGCGCCCAGCGTTCCAGTGCTGCACCCAATGCATACAGTCCGACGGCCAGCAGCACGGGAATGGCGGTATCGAAACGGTCGAGCCAGCGCAGTTCGGGGAAGCGCGCCAGGTCAGGTACCCGCGACAGATCGGTCGCGAATGCCTCGCGGGTGAGGAACCAGCCCATGTGGCTGCGCCAGAAGCCGCCTTCGCGCGGCGAATGCGGGTCCCGTGGCTGGTCGGCATGCCGATGGTGGTGGCGATGATGGGCGGCCCACCACAGCGGGCCGCGCTGCACGCTGGACGCGCCGATGACTGCGAACACGAACTGCACCGGACGCGATGCCTGGAAGGTGCGGTGCGAGAAGTAGCGGTGATAGAACGCCGTGATGGCGAACATGCGCACGGCGTAGAGCGCCGTGGCCACGACGACCGCCGTCCATGACACGCCCACCCAGATCACCGCGATGCAGGCCAGGTGCATCAGTGCAAAGGGTACCGCGCGCACCCAGTCGATGCGTCCTGGCTGTTCGCCGGTGGTCTCTGTGGCGTTGCTGGTATCCACCCACCGCTGCAACGTACGCAGCAGGCGCCAGCGTCGACGGGGGAGGGGCGCTACAGAGGCCATGGCGGATCTCGGCGGGTGTCGTGTCTTCCTTTACGCAGCAGGGTGCGCAATGGATGCGCCACTTCGAACTGAATTTCGCTTCACCTGGGCGTCACGGCGCAACGCTCGGCCAGGGGCTGCGCCCACGCCTGTTGCCAGTCACCTGCCGGTCGCTCGGCAGCTGGCGAGCGGAAGCGTACCGTCACCTGCGGATAAGTGCCGCGCGCATCGCGCAGATTGCTGGTGCCGCGGAACTCCAGCAGGCGACGGTCGGCCGTGGCGTAGACCAGGGCCAGGCGCGGCGCGATGCCGCCGTACCAGGTGTCCAGGCTGACCTCGATGGCCTGGGCGTCGATGCCCTGCCAGCGTACCGGGCCGATGCGCCGCACCTGCACCGGGAAGTAGCGCTGGCGTGCAGGCACCAGGAACGGCAGTGTGATGCGCTCGCCGCGCAGCAGCGCCGGCCAGTGCAGGCGTACTGCGGCATCAAACCCCGCATCGATCACCGCGTCCGCCGGCTGTTCAAGCCGGCGCCTGCGCAGCTCACTGGCGGCATCCTCCTTCCATGCAATCGACACCGAGTCGCCAGCGGCGTCGACCTCGGCGGTCTGGCCGCTGCGGCGGTCCTCCAGCGAATATCCCCGTGCCTGTGGGCGGGCGCTGGCGGGCAGATGCTTGCGGGCGAAGGGTTGGCCATCCGGGCACTGGTACAGCACCCAGCGCTCGGCGCCCTCCGTTGCCTCGCGTCGCCAGTGCACTTCACGGTAGAGGAGGTCGCCCTGCGCGGAGGTGGCCACGCCCTCGCTTCGCAACCAGGGTGCCGCCAGCGCGGCTTGGGGCAGGTACAGCAGCAGCCAGGCAGTGCGCATGGGTCTTCATCCGGAAGAGGAGGGCCCAGGTCATACGGCGGGGGCGGCCGGTTGGATGCGTCGTGCCGTCTGCATCCAATTGCTGCCCCTGCGCGTACAGAGGACAGACCTTCACCCGCCCGCCGCGAACCCGGATGTACCCTGACGCCGCCAGCACACTCCTCAACTTCGATAGCGCACGCACCGTGTCCAGTTCCCAGCAGCCGAGCAGCGAGCCGACGAACTGGGCCGGTGACATGGACGGCGTGGCGCGCCTGCGCGACCGCGACTGTTTCATGCGGATCTATGACTACTTCATGCCGCGGCTGTGCGTGTACCTGCGCGGCCTGGGTGCACCCGACGGCGTCGCCGAGGAACTGGCCCAGGAATGCCTGCTGCGCCTGTGGCTGCGGGCCGCCGACTACGACGCAGCCCAAGGCGCCCTCAGTACGTGGCTGTACCGGATTGCGCGAAACCTGCATATCGATCGCATCCGTCGCGAGCGCAGCTGGATGCAGGTGCAGGCAGCGGTGGAGGACGCTGCCACACTGGATGTGATCGAGCGCAGCAGTGCCGAGCAGTTCGCCGACCAGGCACGTCTGCGTCAGCGCATCAACGAACTGCCCGCGGTACAGGCGCGGCTGGTGCGGATGTCCTATTTCGAGGCCAAGAGCCACAGCGAGATCGCAGAGGCGCTGGGCATGCCGCTGGGAACGGTCAAATCGCACCTGCGCCGCGCCTTTCTGCAGCTTCAGGCCAAAGTGGGAGGTGCGCTGTGAACCCGCACCACCATCTGCACGAATCGACCCTGATGAGCTATGCCGCCGGCGCGCTGCCGGCGCCGTTGAGCATCGTCGCCGGTGCCCATCTGGAGCAGTGCCCGCATTGCCGACAGCGCCTGCGCGACGCCGAAGCGATCGGCTCGGTGCTGCTGGAGCAGACCCAGCCACCTGCAGCGGAGACGCGACGCGAACAACTGCGCGAGGCAATGCTGATGCAGCTGGCCGCGGAAGCGCCGGTGCCCATGGCTGGGGTCGCACGCTCCGTGCCGAAGGAGCGCCCCGAGGCCAATCCGGACCATCTGCCTGCATCGCTGCATCCGTACTTCGGCGCCTCGCTCAGCGACCTGCGCTGGCGCTGGATGGCGCCGGGCGTGCACTGCATCCGTGCAGAGCAGATGCCTTCGCTGATCATGCTGAAGATCGCCCCGGGCAAATGCCTGCCCATGCACAGCCATGCCCGCAGCGAACTGACCCAGATCCTGCGGGGTTCTTACAACGATGCGCTGGGGCTGTTCGCACCGGGTGACGTGGCAGATCTGGACGAAGACGTGGAACATCAACCGGTGACCGCGCCCGGTGTCCCCTGCATCTGCGTGTCAGCGCTGGATGCGCCGCTGGTGTTCAGTGGCTGGCTGGCGCGGAAGATCCAGCGTTTCGTGAAACTCTAGCGGGGATGACGATGGCCGGGACGGGCGCATTACGGATTCTGTTGACCGGTGCCGCAGGCCTGGTCGGGCAGGGTGTGGCGCTGGCCTGCCAACGCTCACCACAGGTGTCCGGCCTGACAGCGCTGGTCCGCCATCCGGGAAGTCTGAGCGGCGCCGGCAGCGAACTGATCGTTCCGGACTTCCTGCGTATCCAGGACCGGTCGGATGAACTGGCCGGGTTCGATGCCTGCTTCTACTGTGCCGGGGCGCCTCCGGTTGGCACGGCAGAGGCCGAGTACCGACGCGTGACCCTGGATACCACCCTGGCGGTGGCCCGTGCCTGGGCGGCTGCGAATCCCGAAGGGTGCTTTTTGTATGTATCCGGTGCCGGCGCGGACCCTCGGAGCCGGCTGATGCCGTTGACGATCAAGGGCGAGACCGAGGTCGCATTGCAGGGCCTGCCGGTGCGCACCGTGATGCTGCGCCCGGGCGGTGTCAGGCCGGTCCCGGGCACCGGCACCCGTCATGCCCTGTTGAAGCCCCTGTACTGGAGCGGTGCGCCGTTGATGAAGCTGGCCAGCGCGATTGCGCCATCGCTGATGACCAGCAATCTGGCTCTCGGTCAGGCGATGATTGCACTGGCCGGCAGGGAGCATCCGCCGGCCACGGTGGAGTGCGCGGACATCAACCGGATCGCCGCTGGCGCAGGCGACCCGGCCTCCTGAGCTCAGTGTGGCGCGGCCTCCAGCGCAGTGCGTACCGCCAGCGCCAGGTCACTTCGCGTAAACGGCTTCGGCAGCAGGGCAACCGCGCGTCCCTGGCTCCCCGCCTGATCGTGGTCACGTGGATAGCCCGACGTGAACAGGACGGCCACTTCCGGCCAGCGTTCGCGGACTTGACGGACCAGTTCCCAGCCCGACATGCCGGGCATCACCACGTCCGAAAACAGCAGGTCCACCCTGGTATCGGGGCGCTCCAGCAACCGCAGTGCGGAGGGGCCGTCGTGGGCTTCCAGCACGCGGTAGCCGAGCAGCCGCAGCGAATCCACCGTGTGGGCGCGGACATCGTCGTTGTCCTCGGCCACCAGGATGGTTTCCTCGCGCGATGAGTAGCCGGCCAGGCCGGTCTGCGGGATGTGTGCTTCGCGGGGCAGGGCCAGCGGCGAGCGCGGGAACATCATGGTGATGCTGGTGCCGCCGCCTTCCACCGAATCGATCAGCACGTGGCCGCCGGACTGTTTGACGAACCCATGTACCATCGACAGTCCCAGCCCGGTGCCGCGGCCGACCTGCTTGGTGGTGAAGAACGGTTCGAACACGCGGGCCAGGGTGGCCGCGTCCATGCCATGGCCGTTGTCGCGCACCCGCAACATCACGTACTGGCCTGGTGTTGCATCCGGGAACAGGGCAGCGTAGTCGTGGTCGAGGTGGCTGTTGTCGACCTCGATCACCAACCGCCCGCCGTGCGGCATCGCATCGCGGGCATTCACCGCCAGGTTCAGTACGGAGGCCTCCAGCTGGCTGATGTCGATCTCCACGCACCAGATGTCCTCGGCGCTGCGGATCTCCAGCTGCACCAGCTCACCCAGTGCACGCTGCAGCATGTCGTGCATGTCCAGCAGGCGCTCGTGGAGGTTGGCGGCCTGGCTGTGCAGCGGCTGGCGTCGGGCAAACGCCAGCAGGCGCTGGGTCAGGCTGGCGGCACGCCCGACACCCTTCAGCGCGTTGTCCAGGGCGCGGCTGACCGTCGCTCCGGCTTCGCCCGCGCGCTCGTTCAGCAGCATGGCGTGCTCGATGTTGCCGGAGATGACCGTCAGGATGTTGTTGAAATCATGCGCGATGCCGCCGGTGAGCTGGCCGACCGCCTCGATCTTCTGTGATTGGCGCAGTGCGTGTTCGGCCTGGAGGCGCGCCGTGGTTTCCACGGCCTCGGAGACCACGGCGGTGACCACGCCTTCGGCATCCAGCAGCGGACGGAACGAAAAATCGAAGCTGCGCGGCCCGGTCGGGAGTTCCAGCTCCAGTGAATGCAGCGAACTCCGGCCCTGCACGGCTGCAGCGACGGCCCGATCGATCAGCGCGCCGATGCCATCGGTTGTGGCGAACCAGAGCGATTCACCGAAGCGTTGGCCAACGACGTCCTTCTTGTCCGCCAGTACTGCGGCCAGTGACGCGTCATTGGCATCCACCACGCGCCCGGACAGATCCAGCAGCATCTGATGCTGGAAGCTGGATTCGAAGATCGCCTGCAGGCGCCGCTTGCTGGCGCGCAACTCGGCCGTGCGCGCCTGCACCTGCTGCTCGAGCAGCTGGTTGTCCTCGCGCAGGGCCAGCTCGGCCTGTTTCAGCTGCGAGACGTCGCTACCCAGGCAGATGTAGCCGGCCACGCTGCCATCGGCCGCATGCTCCGGCACGCAGTCCATCTGCACGAATCGTGATTGGCCGCTGCGGTGCACCAGTTCGACCTGGAAGCTGGTGCGTTCGCCCTGCAGCACCCGTTCCAGGCTCGGCAGGGCGTGTTCGAAGGCGGAAATGCCGCTGACATCGCGCGCTGTCCGGCCCAGCAACTCGGCCAGGCTGAATCCATGCCAGTCCAGGAACGCCTTGTTGGCGAACCGGTAGCGATGCGCGTTGTCGAGCTGGGCGATCAGCGCGGGTACGGCATCCGTCACCTGCTGCAGCTGCGCCTGGCTCTCATTCAGCGCAGCCTGCGCATGAAGCAGCTGGTTGCGCTCATGGGCTTCCTGACGGGCGCGACGGATCGCATCCGGCAGGCGCTGCAGGCGCTGCTTGACTACATAGTCGCGCGCGCCACGGGTCAGCGCCTGCACCGCCAGCTCTTCGGTCAGCGTGCCGGAGACGAAGATGAAAGGGGTCTGCGGAATCCGCTCGCGTGCCAGTGCGAGGGCCGCATCGCCATCGAATCCGGGCAGCACGTGGTCGGCGAGGATCACGTCGAACGCACGGCTGTCGATGGCCTCGATGAACGCATTGCGCGTCCACAGGCGCTCGACCTCGAACTCCAGGCCGGCACGCCGCAGCTGTGCGGTGATCAGCTCCGCATCAAGCGCGCTGTCCTCCAGCATGAGGATGCGCAGGCGCTCGCTGCGGCGCGATCCATCACCCATTGTGCTGCCCCGAGCCGCTGGGCCGGTGCGGTGGTGGCTGGTTGGTGATGCCCCAGAACATGCCCAGTCCTTGGATGGCGTCAAAGAACTCCTTGAAGTCGACCGGCTTGACCACGAATGCGTTGACGCCCAGTTCGTAACTGCGCACCAGATCCTGCTCCTCGCGCGAAGAGGTCAGCATCACAACCGGGGTGCTGCTCAGGTACGGGTCGCCACGGACCTGCTCCAGTACCTCCAAGCCATTGACTTTGGGCAGCTTCAGGTCCAGCAGCACCACCACCGGGCCGCCGTGCATGGCACCGGCGAACTTGCCTTCGCAGCGCAGGTAATCCAGCGCTTCGGCGCCGTCGCGTACATGGATGACATCGTTCAACAGCTGGCAGCGCTCAAGCGCGGCCATCGTCAGCTCTGCATCCTTGGGGCTGTCCTCTACCAGGAGGATCGGCCGCAGGTCCCTCATGGGTGTTCTCCTGGGGAGCGGGGTAGGGTGAAGTGAATGGTCGCGCCCTTGCCGGGCTCGCCCTCGGCCCAGGTGCGGCCGCCATGGCGGCCGATGATGCGGCGGACATTGGCCAGGCCGATGCCGGTGCCTTCGAACTCTTCGACGTGGTGCAGGCGCTGGAACACGCCGAACAGCTTGTCCACGTAGCGCATGTCGAAGCCGCAGCCGTTGTCGCGCACGAAGAAGTGGTCTTCCTCGTCGTTTCGCTCGTGACCAACCTCGATCACTGCATGTTCGCGCTCGCGGGTGAACTTGATCGCGTTGGCCAGCAGGTTCTGCCAGACCAGGCGCAGCATCGTCGGATCGGCTTCAACCTCCGGCAGCGGTGCGAGCGTCCACTGCACGTCGCGGCCGGTGTAGTCCAGGGCCAGGCTCCGGCGCACATCCTCGGCCAGCGCGGTCATGTCCAGCCGCACACGCCCCAGCGTGGAGCGTCCCATCTGCGAGAAGCTGAGCAGGTCATCCACCAGCGTGCCGGCGGACTTGGCCGATTCCACGATCGTGTCCAGGAAGCGGCGCTCGGTATCGTTCAGGCGTTCGCCCGCCGAGCTGCCCAGCAGCTCGGAATAGCCGACAATGTGACGGAAGGGAGCGCGCAAGTCGTGGCTGACCGAATAGGAGAAGGCTTCCAGTTCCTTGTTGCTGCGGAGCAGCTGCTCGTTCAGTTCGGCCATTTCCTCGGCCTTGCGCAACACGATATCGACGATGGCCGTGCGCATCTCGTGTGCCGCGTCGCAGTCAGCGTCGCTCCACGGCAGGCTGCGCTGCTGCACGGTCTCCTTCCAGGCCTCGAACGAGTTGCGCGGGGACAGCGCCACGCCCGGTGCTGCTTCCTTGCGGGGATCGCCACCCCAGCGCACGGTGCGCACCACTTCCGGGCGGAACCACATCAGGTAACTGTCATGCAACTGCGAAATGGACACCGCCAGCAGGCCACTGGCGACGTCGGCGAGGTGCGCGGCAGGCGACCAGTCGGCTGCCAGGTGATCGGTGCAGTAGGTTTCCTGGCCGGCCTGCTGCGTGGCCAGCCAGTTCGCCAGGGCCAGCACGTCGCTGGAGGAAGGGCACTGGCCAACACGCAGGCAATCGCCCTTGTGCACGATCGCCGCGCCGGCCGCGCCGGTCAGCGACAGCAGGCTGGCCTCGTCCTGGCGCAGGGCCGCCATGAAGTCCTCGTCGCCGGCCATGCGACCCAGTAGCTTGACCAGTATGGAACGACGGGCAACGCGCTCTTCGATCGCACGCGCTCGCTCCTTCAACGCAATCTGCAGCGACAGGATCTGGCCCATGAACTCGCAGGCAGTGCGCACGTGGTAGGGCAGGCGGCGTGGCTGCACGGTGTGGCAGGACACCAGGCCCCACAAGCGGCCTTCATGCACCAGAGATACCGACATCGACGCGCCGGTCCCCATGTTGCGCATGTAGCGCAGGTGCACCGGCGAGACGCTGCGCAGCACCGCCATGCTCAGGTCGGTGGGCGGCGCGTCGCGTTGATCCTCGGTCCGCATCAGCGGGGCCGGGGTGTAGCTGTTGTCCGCGATCAGGCGCACCCGGTTGCGGCGGTAGAGTTCGCGCGCCTGTGCTGGAATATCCGATTCGGGGAAGCGCAGGTCCAGGTAGGACGGCAACAGGCCGTTGCCATCCTCGGCCACCACGACACCGTTCCAGCCAGCATCGAACTGGTAGACCAGGGTGCGGTCGAAGCCGGTGAGCCGGCGCATGTGCGCGGCAGCCAGCTGGCAGAGATCTTCCACGGTGCTGGCCGACTCGATGCCGGCCATCAGCTCGCGGATGGCCGGATACAGCTCTTCCAGCGAGCCGGGCTGGCCCGGAACCGGTGCTTCCAGCTCGACCAGCAGATCGGTGGCGGAACGGTGCACCAGCAGCTGATGCCGGCCGTGGCCATCCAGATGCACGGCACCGACATGGGCACTGCTGCCGATCACGGCCTGCTGGAACAAGCCTTGGAACGGCGCCAGCACGCCGCCGAACACCTCACTGACGTGCCGCATCAACGGTTCGCCGAACTGCAGCAGCAGCCCGGGCTGGCTGATGGCGCGCTCGCGCACCTGCAGGGACTGCGGTTCAACGACCAGAAGCACACCGTAGGGCTGGATCGCGCCGGGGGTGTGGATCGGTTCGCGCGCGCAACTGGACAAGGCAGTGTCGTGCGCGGACTCAGCAGAAGGCATCAAGGGCGGGACTCATCATTCGTGGATGGCTGGAAGGCCCAGTGGTACATCCGGTACCCATCAATGGTGAAGCAAAATCGTGCATTCGCCTACCAGTGTATGCGTATGAAGCGTGCTTCTGTCCAAGCTGAATTCTTCATGTAGGGACGAGGTCGAGCACTTGAGGTTTTCGCGAAGAATACATCTACGCTGCACATCAGCTCGACAGATCATTGCCTAGAGTGGATCCACTTCCCTGAGCGACCGCCCCGTGAACCTGCAGCCCGCGCCCCTGTCCCCGTACCGCATGCTGGCTGACAGCTGCCAGTTTGAACTGCTGGATGTGGATGCGCTGCAGGACCCGGCCAGTGGCCGGCTGCTGCACCTGTATTCGCTGGTTGCCCGCTGCCTGTCCTGCGAGACGATCTTCAAGGCCGAAGAAGGGCAGGGCCTGGTCAGCCATACTGCGGCGCGGGTGGTGCGATGCCCTACCGGCTGCGGGCAGCAGGCGTTCAAGCCGGCCCTGCTGCGGACCTGGCGCCCGCAGGCCGTTGCCCAGGCGTAAGCGGCGGAGATCACAGCAGCCCGGGATTGGCTCGCCATACCGCGAAGTTGAGCGCCGAGGCGAACGAGATCCAGGCCAGATAGGGAAGCAGCAGCGCCGCCGCAGTCGGACGGATGCGCGCAAACGCGACGATCGCTGCGCAAACCAGCGCAATCAATACAAGAATGTCAACGAAGGCCAGGGCGCCCAGCTTCCAGCCGAAGAACAGCCAGCTCCACAGCGCATTGACGGCAAGCTGCACCAGGTAGAGCATCAGCGCCGGTCGTGCCCCGCGCCAGCCGCGTTCGCGCCACACCAGCCACGCGGCAATCGCCATCATGGCGTAGAGCAGGGTCCACACCGGACCAAAGACACTGGCCTGTGGTGCCCACGGGGGAAGATCGAGGGTGGCGTAGAAGCTGGCTGCGGATGTGGACGCCCACGCGCCCAGGGCGGCCGCGACGAAGGTGATCGCCACCCATCCCAGCAGCCCGAAAACCTGCGAACTCCGCTTCATACTCCGCTTCATACCGTCCAGCATCCCTGATGCGCATGATCCCGTGTACGCGCAGAGGCCGCGAATGGATGCAGGCTGCGGGCCTTCTCAGTCTGAAGAGCCGGCGGCGCTCGTGCCCTGGCTTGCCGGCAGCAGGGAAGGCTGTTGATCAAACCACTCACGTGCCTTGGACAGATGCCATTGGCGCCGGTCACCGTCCAGCTCGATGCCCGCACCCAGCAGTCCCCAGCGCAGGTAGAGATCGCCGCGTTTGCGCTGTTCCAGAAGATCCAGCCGCGCGCGTACCGACAGGCGATCATTCTCGGCCTGCAGTCCATCGATGACCAGATGGCCAGGGCGCCAGCGCAGCGTCGCCTGTGCCTGCACCTGACCGGAATCGAGGAGGGACAGCGTCCAGCGTGGGTAGTCGGTGCGCTCTGCGAACAGCGCGAGCAACGGACGGGCATCGCTGAGATCCAGATCCGTGGTGGCATCCACCTGGAATGGCGACTGCGCATCGATACGGCCACGTTTGAAGGCCGCGCGGCCTTTCCAGGCGGTTGCGCGCTCCGTACCCGCCACCTGCACGTTGCGTAGCTCGACCGTGGTGCCGGACAGATCAAAGTGGCGCTGGTTGAAGTCGCCACGGCGCAGCGTAGCGTTCACGTCGACGTCGCCGCCCATGTCCAGCCCCGCCACCTTGGCACTGGCGTTGCGCCCCAACAGCCGGGCCGTGCCATGGCCAACGCGGCCATCGGTATCGAGGGTGGCATCACCGCTGAGTGAGCCGGTGCCGCGCAGCAGGCGCACCTGTTTTGAACCGAGATAACGGTTGTAGGCCGACAGATCTGGAATGGTGGCTTCGCTGAAGCTCAGGTGCGCGCGCACGCCCTTGCGCAGCTCCTGCAGGCGACCGTCGCCGGTCAGATCCAGCGCCAGATCACGACCATCGAACAGCCGAACGTCCTTGGCATCGGTGGGACGCGCGGTGAAGCGGGGGAGGCGGACGGCAAGCAGGGCCTGGTTGGGAGAGCCCGCCTTCAGTTCCCCATGCGCGCTGGCGGTACCGGCAAGCCGGACGCCGGCGACCTCGGCGACTGCTTCGGCAGAGGGAATGTCCACCGTGCTGCCTTCGCTCAGCTCGCCATTGCGCAGCCGCAGGTCGGCCTTCAGCGTGCCGCCACCGTCCAGTTGCAGCCACGGCTTGCGGACGAACAGGGCAGGGATCCAGTTGAGCGAGGTGAACGTCCATTCGCCGCGCACCGTGCCGGAACTTCGCTCCAGCAACTGCGCCGGATCCTGGAAGGGAATGTCACGACCGGTGACGTGCAGGTCCGCATCCACTTCGCTGCCCGAGCCGGGTCGGGCTGGCAGGCGTGCCTGCAGGCGCAGGTCATTGGCCACATTGAGCTGAAGGGCCAGCACGCCGCGATCGGGAGCGCCGTCCCCAAGATAGAGCGGCACCTGCCATAGAGCGTGGTCGCCGGGCTGCAGCTGGCCGGCGATCAGGTGTGCCGAGAGCTGCAGGTGGCCCGGCACCGGTGCGCTGGAGATCTTCGGGGTGGTGGCATCCGTATCCATGCGCAGGCCCTGGCTGCGTGCATCAACATCCAGCTGGGCATGCAGTATCTTCAGTTTGGCGAGCCCAGGTGCCTGGTCCCGGTAATGGCGCGGGTAGCTGAAGCGTGCAGCCAGGTTCATGTCACCCAGCAGCTGCACGCCATCGAAGCTGGTGTCCGCCCCCTTGAACGTGACGGTTGAATCCAGCAGTTCCGAAGGACCGCCGCGTAGCTGCTTGACGAAGCCGACCGTGCCCTGACCCTTGCCGATGATCAGCAGCTTGCCGAAACGGGCGCTGCGGATGCTGTCGCTGTGGATGGCATCGAAACGCAGCGTCCAGCCCTGGTCGCTGCGCGGGGGCGGCGGGATGGCCTCTTCAACACGGCTGATCTCGGCCGATACGCCCGTGGCCTGCAGGCGCGGAACCCGAACTTCGCGCTGGAACAGCGGCAGGACTGCCAGCCTGGCGCTTGCCCGGTCGGCATGCAGCACGTAGACGGTGTGGTTGACGTGGCCGCGCATGTGCACGTTCCAGGCGATCACGTGGCCGGGCAGCAAGGTGACGGCTGGGCCGGTAGTCATCACGAACTTGTGCGGCTTGCGGTTGGTGACCTGGTCGAACAGCGGGGTGTTGAGGAAGATGTTGCCGGCCAGGAGGTAGGCAACATACAAGCCCAGCAGGATGTAGATGGCAATGCGCCGTCGCCAGGGCAGGTGATGTACGGGCGCAGGAGGAGGGGACATGAACCACTCGAACAACGAGGACCCCCGCACTATTGCGAAGTGACCGGCGGCAGGGTGTGAAGCCGGCGCGTCGCGCAGATTCGTTGTGACCTGCCACGCTAAATCAATTGCAACCCATCGGGATGCCGCGGGGTTTCATACAATCCTTCCGTCATCTGCCCAACATCCAAGGAAGACCCTGTGAGACAACGCGTCATCGTATGCCCGCTGATCCAGAACCAGGGCGCCTATCTGCTGTGCCGCATGCCGTTGGACCGTGGTGCATTCCCAGGCCAATGGGGACTGTCCGGCGGCGGGCTGGAGCCCGCCGAACGCATCGAGGAAGGCCTGCGCCGGGAGATCCGCGAAGAGCTGGGGCACGCGCTGCAGATCGATGCCGTTCAACCATGGACCTTCCGCGACGACATCCGCACCAAGCTCTATCCGGACGGTTCCAGCGAGCAGATCCACATGATCTACCTGATCTTCGACTGCGAAGCACTGAACCGTGACGTTACGATCAACGAAGAGTTTGATGCCCATGCCTGGGTGGAACCGAAGGATCTGGGTGCGTACGACCTCAATGCGGCGACCCGAATCACGCTTCTGGCGAAGGGGCTGCTTTCGAGCTAGTGCAGAAAGGGGCGCCAGGTTGAGATAGAGGGCCTGCGGCAGCGGACTGCCATAGACCATTAACGTGACGCGTCACGCCGGGCGGAAATCACGTTCCTGTCAGGGCAAGTGACCGGCCGATGCAATTGGAGGCGGGAGAACGATGAAGGTCCTGCTTTGGGCGCCTACAGCTTTGTTTGCCTTGCTGTCATTGAGACCGTTGGCTTTCGTGGCCTATCAAGGACTGAATGGAGCCGCCTTTGAAGAGGAAGAGATCATTGTCGCGGGGGGTCGGCTTGGTCTGCGGCTGGATCGCCTGGGGCATGCATAAGACCCTGATCGGACGATGGAGGAAGCCGTAGCTGCCAGGCCGCGAGGGGATTGAGGCGAACGGTACGCCAGCGTCCCCGGGGATGCTTTGAACATAATATACATTATGCGAAATGTTGTATCGGGCGTGATCCGGTTCGTCGGCTCGATCTGGCAATGGCTGCGGCTCTGGCTTGGCTCTTGCCTCCCTGTTGGCTCCCCCGACAAGGATGAGATCGCAGCATGAGCAAGATGGATCCCAATGATCGCATTGACCTAACCGGCCCTTGGGCCGGTTTCGGATTCCAAGGTGGACACATGTTCACCCCCGAAGGTCATCAGCTTGAGCCATGCGACATGGCCTGGTGGTCCCTGACCTGCAACATTGCGCGCGAATGGCGGCTGATGATGGCTGAGGCGTCTCCCCGAGCTGCAGCTGCCCGGAAGGCGTCAACTACGGCGAAATCTAGTGTCATCTACCTAGCCGAAGCCCTCAGAATTCGCCGAGAACGGCAGTTCGGCGTGGGCGCGCTCGGTTCCGACGCCGGGGCATCCAATGTTGTCTACATGAGCCGTGGGCCGAGGCCTCGTCAGCGCGTGTGAGGCGCTTCCGTAGGGGCGCCGCCCCTACACCCCGGCTTATTGCTCGCGGCAGCGCAGCCATTCGCCCTTGGCATTTCGCAACTGTTCCCAGCCGTTGCTGAGGCGCCGCATCGCGGTTCCGCCCATGCAAGCCGCGCCAAGACGCTTGGCGTCCGCGCTGCCGTAGGCCGGTAGGCGGACAATTTCGCCCGATGGCCTCGGTATCCCTTGACGGTGCGCTTCGTTCTGGATGAGCGATCGTTCAATTTCCGCGCAGTAAAGTCGGATGCGTGGATCAAGATGTTGCTGGCATTTCAGGGGCTCGGCGCCGAGGTTATGTGTCTTCGGCGCGCCAGATGCCGCCCTGGGGGGCGTCGGCGGCCCAACCGCTGAACGCAACGCCCCCGCCTCGAGGGCGTGAGGAAGTGCAAGCAGCAGTGCGAGAATTCCGATTCGGATATCCATATCGGCCTCATAGGCTTCAGCGCATTCTACCTCCCAGGCCATCAAAGCTGGGGCACCGGACCAAGTTACTCCCACCCTGCCCCGTATACATCAATCCGCCATCGCCGCAGGTGTTCGCATGAATCGTGACTTTGCTGCAAACCTTGTTTCATATCTTGAATTGTCATCAGCGTGGCTGATTGACACCATGCGCGCGCATGACATGGCAGTCGCCACAGCAAGAATCGTAGAAAGCCAGCGTTTCACATCCCTTTCCCATCCGGTCAAAGTCGAGGACGGCCCCATTTTGACTACGGCTGTTGAAGGGGGCGAACTGTCCATACCTGCATATCTATACACGGGCAACGAGTTCGCGCGGGCCATTGAGCTAGTCACTGGACAACCCATCTCAGAGAATGAGGGTCTGCGCCTTCCGGGCGTTGGAACCGGTCCCCGGAGAATCGAGGCCATCATTGCTAGATCCGGAATACTTTCGCAGTTTGAGCTGTGGAAGAAGTTCGCAAAGCCTAGGCGCTATCCAACTGATGGCGCCGCCGCAAAATCACACGAAAAGCTTGGCCGGTTCTACTCCAATGACGAACGCGAAATGCTTGAGGAAGTGGTGAAAGATCGGAATCGAATGACGCACGAACCAAACCATCTCGATGACCCGACAGTGCGCGACTTAGTTGATTACACCAATAAGCTCCATCACCTCGCCAAGTACGTAGACAAGCTTCACTCCTCAGGCGTCACTGCGACCTGGCATCCTACTGCCTCACAGGCCTGCAGCGCCAAGGACGCATAGCTAGAAGCTGGCCGGATAAGGCGGCGTCTCTGGGAACGTGCCCAAGGGGCGCTTCCCAACTGCAATTAGGGTGCTCCCGTTCGCCGCGGCGGTGGTCGGCTGTGTCTCGCTCGCGCTCGTCACAGGCGACCCCGCCGCAGCCTTTATGCGCGCGGTCGTAGCATCGGACTGCTCGCCAAACGGGTCCACGGGCCAAGTCGTGGCGATGATCTCGTGCCCCTTAGCGCTCAGCAGTACGCCAAATTCGGTGCGCTTAACCGACCAACCCAGCGCCCACAGCTGTTCAGTGGTGAATCGATCAAGCACCTGACCACCGCCCGTAGCTCGAAACTCCACAATGTCGCGCTGCCCATACCAGCCGGCATGCCGCGCCCTGGCATTGGCAGTCATGTCCAGCACGTACTGCACGCCCGCTGGAAGGCGCTCTTTCTCCTTCGCAGGTTCAGCCACCTTTGTCACCACCGTTGCAGGCTGAGAGCCGGGGGCGTGCGCAATGGCTGGAATCGCGGCCTTCTGCGTGGCAACAACGCCTTTGATCTTGTCCGTTCCCCCCGTGGTGCCATCCGCGATAAAGAACCGCCCCAGCATCACGACGCCGACAATCAGCGCGAGCGCCATAAGGATTGCCGGACCGCGCAAGGTCTTCCACAGAGTGCGCGTATTCCCCTTGTAGACCTCATTGGACTCAATGCCCGGCTGCACGCCGTGGTAGAGCTCCCAAATGGCCGGATCGTACTTGCGGACCTCTGTGCCCACCGTTTCATATTTGCCGGTGCCAGTGGCCGCATAGAACCGCACCGAATACCGCTGATCGGACCCCAGCGCGTCGAGCTTGGTATACGTGTTCTTCTTCGCCATGCGGCGGATGATCAGGCGGTGCAGGTCTTTGCAGTCCTGCGAAATGATCACCATGTCCAAGCTGATATGGGCGTGCTTGGCGAAGAAGTTTGCTGCGCGCTCGGGCAGATTGGCACGATTGGTCGGCCAGTACTCGTGCGCCTCATCGATCACGATCAGTGCGTGCTTCTCGATATGCGGGAGCGAAATGGCGCCATCGTTGTCGGTGTCGCATACGCACCAGTCAACCACTTCCTTGTCGCCCATCACGTGCACCAGCTCGCGCACCTCTTCTTCAGGCATGCCCAGGTGCGCGGCGATCTTGTCCAGGCTCTCCCCTACCCCGTTTAGGCGCACGTAGACATAGCGCTTATCGCGCAATGCAGGAAGAATGTGATGCAGACCCGAACCGGCGTGCCCCCGGCAGTGGACACCGCCCCCTGTGCGCTGATGACCCGGATGCCAGTACCGGCCTCACTCCCTGCGGTCGCAATGCCGATGCCAGCGTCCGGTTTGTCCAGGCGGTAGAGCGTCGGGTCTTCCTCCCGTCGCGGCGCTTGGCGCGGCCATGGCGTAGCGACCAGCTTGTAATGGAGGTCCAGCCTCTTGAAGTTCTCTTCCTTAAAGGCGGAGAGCGGGACCACAATGGTCAGGTAGTCAATGATTGCGTCCTGCTGACCCTTTTGGCCCGTGTTACTCCCCGGGCTACTCTCCGCCGCCGCCCGCTGCCCCTTTTTACCGGGCGAAAGCGGGAAAAAGCCCCCTGCGCCGCCCTCGTCGGCCATCCGGAAGCGAGCGCGATCAACGGCCGCTGGCGAGCCTCCTCGCAAGCTTCCATAGGCGACGAAGCGCCAGCCATGCCTGCTCGATCACGATGGAGACGATTGCCCCGCCGAGGACGAGCGCGATAAGCACAGCGCACGCAGTGACGCCCATATCGAACTCCGCCATCTCGGCGAACGAGGGGGAATCTGCTCGTGCCGCACGCCCCCTCTGGCACTGGTAGGAAACTTTGCCCTGAGCGGTCCAGCCCGTCGCGGCCAGTTCGGCGTGTGCGTGGGCGACGATGGCCGCTTCCTTGGGGCGCTGGACGGCAGCACGATCACGCCGGTCCAGCATCCACGACACGATGCGAGCGGAACCGATGGAGACGGCCGTAATAGTCCCAAGTAACGCAAGCGCAAGGACGGGTTCAGTCATGCCAGAATCCCCCTGTTCATATCACTGGCACAGGGGGAGCTATGGCGAAGGAAATCTATTTCTGGAAAAGGCTGAGCGCTGCGTGGCACAGTGCCTCGACAGTGAACACAATTCTCATGGCTTCGCTGATAGCGATCATGGGCGTCATCGCCACGGGGCTTTTCAGCCCTTTTGGACTCACTATTTTTGATGACACGGGTTCTGCTGCAGATTGGTTTGCAGCCGTGGGCACGTGGGTCATCGGCTTCGGAGCAATGCGCCTGGCAGCCGGAGATCGAGAGCTGAAGTTGCACGAACGTCGAGAAAAGCGCCTCAAAGAAGCGAAAATGGATCGTGCGCGCCTCAAGCAGATATCGCGCTGGGCATTGACAATGCAACTTCAGCTGTTTAAGGCCGGCCAACGACTCAGGCAAACGGAAAATAGAACCAGCGCCAAGGCCCATCCGATCCTGAAGCGCGTGGCTGACCATATTGTCGATATGGAATGGGGGACGGACGAGCAGAACGTCGTCGGTGATGCCGTCGCCAATATTGCTGCTAAAGCTCACTACGAACTTAATCGCGTTCGTGAGTTTATTGCGCTCTATGACGGTTCTTTGCGGCAAGCGGTGATCGATCCCAACGACAGGCGCAGCGACCGGTTGCTGGATGATGTGCTGAAATTTGCCGAACGCGCGGAGGCTAGCTTGAAGAAGATGCAGGCCGCGCTGAACGAAGACACGCAGAAGGTCAAGATCCTCATTGATTCGCTGGAAACACGCCTTGCGGCAGAGGACCGCAAGCTCACTCGCGAATAGCGTGAATCCGTGATTGCTTACGCGAAGTTCCAGCCCCCCCTCCCTGCCTCAGTCCCCAAGAGAGCCCGCCAGCGGCCTTGGTGTGCGGGTGACGGGGATGTTCCGGGAGTCAATGAACATCGGGTGCACGTACATTCCCCTTGAACACAGCCTGTCAAGGGGCATGAACATGCAGGACATCAATTCGCTGCTCGACGCGTGCAAGGTTGCGGCGGGGTAAGCAGCGACAAGCAACTCGCAGCGGCTCTTGTCGTAGGTCGCTCAGCGATCAGTAACTACAGGCATGCAAGGGTCCTGCCCGAGCCAGTGGTGTGCGCAACCATCGCCGGACTGAGTGGAATTCCGCTAGCGCGTGTCCTGGGGGTCGTCGGCGAGGCACGGGGCATCAGCCGGGAGGAGAGGGCCGTTTGGCGGAAGCTCGCTGCCACGGCAATGGCACTGCGTCTGGCTGTTGGGTTCGCCCTGCTCCGCGACAGGCTATGCCGTGGACCGGCCAGAGTTCTGTAGACACTCAGTTGCCGCTCTGCGCGTAGCGCCTTTCAAACTCTACCGGTGACACGCCGCCAGCGGAACCATGCCGGCGGATCGGGTTGTAGAACATCTCGATGTAGTCGAACACGTCCGA
>NZ_JCAFRT010000021.1:0-65984 GCF_059368495.1 Stenotrophomonas sp. YJH_SMC_91
ATACGCCTCCTCGGACCAGCGCAATTCCGTGCTGACCCAATGGCTGCACCACTACAACTGGCACCGCCCTCACATGGGGATCGGTGGCCAGCCACCTATTTCCAGAGTCCTGCTGAACAACGTGGTGGGTTTACACAACTAGCGGATGCTCCTTGGGCGTCGAAATGCCGCCTTGCTGTTGCCCGCCAAATACACCATGGATCTGCTTTTGACGGTTGTAGAGCGCGCCCACCTCGAATGGGAGTTCCATCCTAGATCCCTGTCCCGAAAGCTAACTGCCCAGGATTCTAGCCAGAACCAGGTTCCTTGTGTCATTGGTTGACGCGTTTGGCTTCCTCGACAGGGTGAAGATAGGGAGCTACTGGGACGCAGACCTAGGGCAGCTGTTCTCAGGTGCGCTCAGGTTCCTACTGCGTCTCTCTGGTGAGCCCCATCCATCTTTCCAGCGCTGTAGCTCCATTGCATCGCTTGCGACCGTAGACATGGTGACTATCTGAAGACTTGCCCCAGAGTTGTCCACGAACAGAATGACATCGCCAAGTACGCTCATATCAAAGAAGCGTCTACTTGAATCATGCTTTCCGATGGTGACGCCTTGGCAAGCCAACGCTTCGGCGAAGCTCTCGGCGTCGGCCTGAAACAGAGCAAACTCCGAGTCGGTGAGTCTTGGGTAGCTCTCAAGACTCATTGTGGTGGCCGGCGCGTACGTCCCTCCAATGATCAATCCCAATAGCGCTGCCGTCGTCAGGGCAAGCAAAGTCCGGCTCGGCATAGTGAGGCCAGTGTTGGAGGCTAAATGGCTCAGACAGCGGCGAATGCTTGGGACCCAGCGTACGATCCGCGTATTGCACTCGATGTACGTAGCGAGGTGCGCTCTACTCCCGCACCTGCAACCGCTCAGTCACCTGCGCCGTCAACGCCAAACACGCCATCTTCAATCCTTCCATAACCCGATCCCCCAGGTACTCCTCGGGCGCACCGTTCTGCCGAGTCCGCTCCGCAGCCAACATCAGCTCCGCCACCACACGGAGCCCCGCCAGCGCGCAATCCGCATCCGCCAGTTGAAGACACCGCCCAGGTAGTTGATGCCGCTCCGGCCAAGGTTGGCCGTCCGCAGCCGCACCGGTTCCGATGCGGTGCAGCGTGGCGACGAAGGCGTTGGGATCGACGGACGGCTCGCGCTCGGGTTCGGCGTTGTACGGATCGTACTGCGCGTGCAGGGAACGGAAGTCCGATGTGTTCATGGCAATGCTCCGTACAGGACAGACAGCAGCGCCACCGATAAAGGCGGCGGACGATGCGTGGTTCGAAAGCCGGACAGTAACCAAGCCGGTGGGTCCGAAGACCCCCACGCACCGCCCGCCATGGAACGCGAACGGATTGCCAGCCGGCGCCACGCGAGGTGACGCCGGCTGACAAGCGCAAAACACAAGGCTACTGAACGGGCTTTCGAACCCCGCGCCACCCTTTTCCGGTGGCACGCCAAGAGATACCCGCGCAGCTGCCAAATGCCAAGAAACTGCAGAACCGACGATTGTCAGTCCTGACGCTTTCGGCATTGTCGCACACGGTGTTAAGCCGGCAAGCGATTGCGCCGCAACGGTCTTGAAGGGCTTGGCGCTATTGGCTCCAAACGCAGGAATGCCCGCAGCCAGGGCCACGGCGTAGGACCAATTGCGACAGATTGGAGCAGCGGTTCAGCCGGGCGGCGCTTCGGCTGTGGGCGCGAAGGTCAGATGGACCCGCACCCGCGCATGCAGCGCGACGCCCTCAACCACGACCGGATCAAAGCGCCACTTATCCGCTGCGGTAAGGGCCGCACGATCCAACTCCCGCAGTTCCGCTGGACCGCGCCACCATCACGTTGGAAACGTGGCCCAGCTCATCCAATTGGGCAACCAGCACCACCTGCATGGGAGCCTGCAGGAAGGTATCGGGCGGCGTGGCAGGGGCCGTTGAATACTCAATGGCAGGCGCCTGCTGCAGCTCGAAGGTGGGATTGTCACCGCGCTCTACGAACACTTCAGTGAAAACCTGCGGGTCTGCCGCCACGGCCATGGCGGGTGTAGCGCCCAGCAGCATCAGAACGAGGTTCAGTGCCGGGGCGGTGTTGAAGCGGGGCGTACGTGGTTTCCATTCCGGTGCGCTGCCAGCATAGCGGCCATCCCTTGGCATCGCTTGCCTTGAATGCCGGTGTGCCGGACTGCTGCACGGATCACATAGGCACGCCTGGTCTTGGCCACAGCGCATCGTCGCGCTCCAGGTCGTAGTCGCTGCCGAACGCCAGAGCCGCCTCGCGCGGTGGGAGGTCCGCATAGCAGCCCAGCAGGTACTCATCCATGCCGGCGTCGCGGTGGTCGATGGCGAACAGGTGGAGGAGCTCCTTGTCGAAGGCTTCCAGCCATGTGGGGTGGATCTTGGTCATGGGCATCCTCCAGTGGGGACGGGGGAGGCTTGGGCCTGTCTCAGCGGCTTTGACGGTGCGGCCCCGCCCAACTTTGGCGGGGCCGCATCCGCTTCGCTTTCGGCCGTTGATCAACTCGTATGGCAAGCTGCAGCGCAAGTGGCACAGCCATTCGACTGCCGGTACCACCTCCGGGCTTCAGCCACAGCCGTCCTGCAGCTGGTGTGCAAGCCGAGGTCCTGTGTGGACTGGGCGCGAGCAAGCCAATAGCATCCCTGTCTATGCACCTCATGGTCTCCATTGGCCTGCGGCGTTCTGTTCACAAAGTAGCGGTCCATTTACTACCCCCTATGCGTGTACGTAAGCGCACCATTGCGCGTGGTCGACTTTGATCACTCCCAGTCGCAGGAGCCGCGACGCAGCGAACTTCGTCGCAGAATCATCTGCGGCCGGGGTGTATAAGTACGGGCGAAGGCGCCTTCAACGGCTTCGATGAGCCCTGGAAGAGGAAAAGCGATGTTTCGACAAGGAAGATGGTTGGTCTGCCTGGCCTTGATACTGTCAGGTTCCCTGCTGAGCGGCTGCCGAGCCAGCTCGGAGGCGGTACCCGGGCCGCGTGCTCCGGCAGAGAACGGGACCCTGGTGCCCTTCATCAGGCCGCTGCCGCTGGTAGCAATGACCACACCCATGGTGGTCGAGTTCACCCTGCCGCCCCCAGGGAAAAGCTCCTCGCCAACCTTGTTTCTTGGAATCCGGGTGGGTGGAGAAGACGGGCTGAAATCACTGAATACGAGCCGTGAGATCCGCAGTATGGGCCTACCCGCCGAGGTGAAACTGGAGCGGCTGGAGGCGCAGAAGCGCATTCCTGTTCCGTTGGTGAGGGTGGAGTCGGTGGCAGGTACGCCCGCGCGTATTGAGCCCATCGGACCCATGGGCCGGGTGGAAGGCGGGTGGTTGGATGACGTCGATCATCAGTCTCTGCAGTCAGCAGGATTGGAGGCGCCTGACAGTCACCACACACAACTTGCCCTCGCTTGGGCTCAGGAACTGCAGCCTGGCCACTACAGGCTGAGCATGCAGGTACTGAAGCCTGATGATCGATTGGCGGCCACGCAAGCCGAGTTGCTGGTGGCCTACGTAAACAAGTCGAAGTAGGAGTGCGTCATGGACGACAAGTACACAGTCACAATCTTCGTTGCCGCTCCCGGCACGCCGCTGCTGGCGGGAGGGACATCCAGCGCCGGCCACGTCTACTACAAAGTGGCACATGGCAAGGACGAGGTGAGCTTTGGCTTTGCACCCATCGAGCATGGCGTCGTCACTGGGCCCGGAATGGTCTACAACAATGACGCCGAGCAGTACAAAGACCCGTACTACACGCGGACGATGGAGATCAGCAAGCAGCAGTACGACAAGCTGGTGGAATTTGGCACAAAGCCCGGCGAGCATGGATTCAATACCGAGTATCACGGTGTAGAAAACAGCTGTATCGACTACACGTGGGGCGCACTGAATCACGCGGGGCTTCATCGAACCAACCTTCTCTTCATGCAGGACAAGAGCTTCGAAGGTGGCCTGAAACCGCTCAGCAATGTGGAGTACATCCGCAGCATCCGCGCGCCCTTTCCAGATAGCGCGCTGAATAGCGAGCACTACAACAAAATGCCGGAGAGAACGTTGATGCAGCGAATCATCAGCGATGAGCGACTGCCGCAGGGCGATCGCGATATGCTCGATTCCATCCGCAAGGGAATAGCGGGCATTGATGAGGCGCATGGCCGCTCCTACGATGGGACCAGCGAGCGGATCTCAGTGGGCTTGTTGGCCACGGCCAAGGAGAGCGGGCTGGAGCATGTCGACCATGTGGTATTGGGCAATGCTCCAAGCGATGGTTCGCCGCAGCGACTGTTCGTCGTGCAGGGGGAGCTCAACGATCCTGCCCATGTGCGAGCTTCGATGACGGCGGAGGAGGCTGCGCGAACACCGGTGGAGCAGTCATTCGCCAAGGTCGAGCAGATTTCGCAGGCCCAGCAGGAGCGCGCCTTGTTGGCGCCGCAGGAGCCGGCCCTGGAACAAACCCGGGCGCCGCTGCAGATGGGCTGACTTCCAGCGACTGCACGGAAGATCACAGTTTCGAGCGCCTTGGCCTCGAAACTGCTTCCATCTCCACCTGCCTCCCATCCCACCTATGCCATCATCCGCCCAGGACCGCAGTACCCATCAAGGCTGAACAGGCATGGAGCAGGCAACACGCTACACCGCAACGCTGTACCTGGCCGCCCCCGGCACCCCACTGAAAAGCGGAGGCATCTCGCCGCGCGGCCACATGTACCTGCAGGTGGCGGCGGGCGACGAGGCCCACAGCTACGGCTTCGCACCGCCGCGCCAGGCGCTGGGCGATACCCACACCGGCGTGCAGTACGCGCAGGTGCGCCACGACGATGCCGACGAGCATCTGGACCCGTACTACAGCCGCACCCTGGAAATCACTGAGGAGCATTACGGCTGCCTGCGTGATTTCGCCGAGGAACCGGCCGAGTTCGAATTCGATGTGGATCGCCCGGCCACCATCAACCGTTGCAGCGATTTCGTATGGGCAGCGCTGCATTACGCGGGCCTGCATCCGCTGCCGGCACCGCTGGATGGCGGCAGCAACCTGGGCGAGTTCGCGGTGCTGTTCAACCTGCCGGAAATCCAGTGCATTGCCGCGCCGTTCCCGGGCAGCGACCTGAATGCCGAAACCCATCACGCGATGCCCGAGCGCGAGGCCGAGCACCATCGCCAGGGTGACCGCGCCAGCGATGAGCCGCCACCGACGCCGATCGAAGTGGCCGGCACGCTGCTGGACCCCTCACATCCGGACCATCGCCTGATCTCGCAGCTGATCCAGAAAGTGGCCGAACTGGATGCCGCGCACGGCCGCCCGTTCGATGCGGCCAGCCAGCGCATCAGCGCGAGCCTGCTGGTGCTGGCCAAGCAGAACAATCTCTCGCGCGTGGACCACGTGCTGCTCAGCCGGCCGACCCAAAGCAGCCATGCGGCAGAGAGCATCTTCATCGTGCAGGGCGACCGCAACGACCCGGGGCACCGCCGCGCAAGCATCGCCACTGAAGTGGCGGCCAAGACCGATGTGGCCGATTCACTGCGGTTGAAGGAGCAATAATCCGCGCGCCTGCCATACGCGCGTCGGCGCACGCCACGCCCCCCACCTGCTACCATTCCCCCGCAACCCCAGCCAGCCCACCCTGCGCAGACAGATGCGGGGCGGGCCGTCGCAGTACGGCCCAGCGAGCCAGGACACCTTCCCGTGCCCATTCAAGGACGCTCGCATGTTCCGTAATCCTCTCTTCCGCTCGGCCGCCCTGGCCGTTGCCGTTTCGCTCAGCCTCGGCGCGCCCTCGGCGTTCGCCGACAATGCACCTGCCGCCAGCGCCACCACCGCCGTACAGCGCCAGGCCGTGGCCAAGGGCCTGTACGAGCTGGCCTACAGCCCGAAGCAGAACGCCGTGTTCGTGGCCTCCTCCGGCGGCTTCGGCGATGACGCTTGCCCGGCCCAGGTGCTGCGTCTGAACCCGGCCACGCTGGCCGTGGAAACCCGCATTCCGCTGGAGCGCAAAGCCTTCGGTGTGGTCCTCGATGACGCCCACAACCGCCTGTACGTGGGCAACACCGTGGACCTGTCGGTGACCGTGGTCGACACCGCGCAGAACAAGGCGGTCGGCACCATCCAGCTGATGGAAAAGAAGACCGGCAAGGACGGCAAGGCCGCTTACACCCACGACCTGCGCGAGCTGGTGGTCGACAGCGCCGCCAACCGCCTGTACGTGACCGGCCACAGCAGCCAGCCGGACGTGAGCAGCGTGCTGTTCGTGATCGATACCACCACGCTGAAGGTGATCAACACCATTGATGGCCTGGGCAATGCCAAGGCGCCGGGCCTCGCACTGGATGCGGCCAACAAGCGCGTGTACACCAGCAACCTGCTGGCCGAGCTGGTGGTAGTGGATACCGATTCGAAGAAGGTGGTGGCGCAGCACAGGATCGCCGCCGAGCAGCCGATGAACATCGCGCTGGACCCGGCCGGCAAGCGCCTGTTCGTGACCGACCAGGGCTCGGAATTCCTGCGTGGCTACCAGGCCAAGAGCAGTGGCCTGGTCAGCAAGCATCCGGGCCAGCGTGTGCTGGTGCTCGACCGCAGCACCGGCAAGGAACTGGCCAGCATTCCGACCGACGCCGGCCCGCTGGGCATCCTGCTGGATGCACCGCGCAAGCGCCTGTACGTGACCAATCGCGAGGCGGGCACGGTGACGGCCTACAACAGCGACAGCTACCAGAAGGTGGCCACCTACACGGTGCCGACCCACCCGAACAGCCTGGCGCTGGATGCGAAGAACAACGTGTTGTTCGTGAGCATCAAGAACGGCGAGAAGGACGACAAGGGCGCTGACGAGAGCGTGGCGCGGATTCAGTTGTAAGCGGCTAAGGGGCCGCCCGTGCGTCTGGCACGGGCGAGCCCTGCTCGGATCAGGGCATCAGCTTCCTTGTGCCCCGGATGGCTTCTCGGTGTCTGTTTCCCGCGGGCACGGGTTGAACTCGGTAACCTGGTCCATGGGGATGCGATGGATGGTCCTGCTGTCGTCATCCTTCAAGCGTACAAGCAGCACGGAACTGGTCGAGTAGACAACGTTGACCGGATGGGTAGCGGTACCATCACCGGTCAGGAGCTTGCGGGATGCGCTGTCACGCGATCGCAGATCCAGCGTCATGCAGCCGCGGGATTTTCCGCTTGGCGGATTGACAACCTGCGAGGCCAGGTATGCACCGGTCGGAGGGAAGAGCATGGCCACGGTGACCATGATCGAGGCGAACGAGAGTGCAAGTACACCAACGCCGTATCGTCCACTCAGTTCATCGACCACTCTGATGACGATGGACTGGAATATGCCCAATGCTACTGCGGCCGTGAGCAGGCACATGCCAATCACCAGATCACTTTCCCTGGAGACCAGGCCGAGCATGAGCCGCATGATCGTGTTGATGGACAGCAGTTGCATGAGCCCCATGCCCAGCAGGAAGTAGCTATCCAAGGAAAGCCATTTCTGCTTCCTGTCATCGGGCTTCGCCCAGCGGGAAAAGAGAACGAAGATCAGCAGGCAGCCAATCGTACTGAACCACAGTGCTGCGTCTGAAATCTCGGTGTAGAAGGATGCGACATAGATTCCGCTGAAATGCAGTACGCCCGGAGTGATCAGCGCAAGGCTCCAGCGCCAGAGCGTCCTCTTCCGGCTCGCCAGATCGTCCGGCAGCAGCTTGATTCCCTGGCCTGGGATGTACGAGAACCGATTGGGTGACAGTACGATGGGGGAAAGGAACATGACGGCCAGGGCAAGGACGCGCAGCCCGGTCACCGCAAGCATCATGGGGAGTGCGGAAACGGCATCGGACGAAAGCAGGCTGAGAGGCAGCTCTTCCCTGACGGCGTAGTAGAGGATGCCTGCGCTGGGCAGAAGTACGGCAATCGACGCAATAAGGACCGGATGGCGCTCGATCCAGGCCAGCACCGGGCGAAGTTCTGCGACGACATTGTCAATGAAGATCACGAGCTCGGAATGACGCTTGTTCATCAATCTCTCTTTTGGGGATTCCATCATCCTGATCTGTGTTCCCTCGCTGTCCGGTGAGGGGATTGCCTGCTGTCGACCGCTGAGGTCATCCGGGTTTCGACAGGAGTAAAGGTCTACCTCGTGTCACGTACTTCGTGGCTGTCACGTACCCAGCATCCCAGGCCATACAGCGCGAGCCCGTACACCACGGTGGCACCGATGATTCTGAACATGGCGTTCCTCGTCAGGTCATGGAAGGAAGGGAGGCCCAGCACCTGCGTGGCCTCCCCGGAGAGGAATATGCGGATTCCTCCGACAATCTGTGTCGCAGTGCGATGTGTCGTCGCAATCGGCCACGAAAAGTTCGCAATAGGCCTAAAGTTTTCGGAAGTGCTGTCGATGATCCGGGAGATCAGGCGTTACGACATGGTTTGTCGCTATGTACGCCGAAGATGGATCTCCCAGCCAAACCCGCGGGCGAAGCATGCCTGGGTATTGGCCCACAGCTGGATGCTTTGCGTCACGGAGGAAAACGCAATGGAACCCAATGCAAATGCAGATGACAGTGCCCGCGAAACGTCGGGCAGGCAGATCCTGGACGCAGCGACGACGATGTCAACGCTGGAGACTGTCCAACGCTATGGCAATGCTAATGCCGAATACATCAAAGGGTATACCGGAAGAGACGAACTGACCGGTCAGAAATTTACCCATGGCCTGAAGAAGATCTCCGGGTACAAGCTTGATCCGGTACGTCCGGAAAACAGCATTGCCCAGCAGGCCGGCTATGCGGCTGAGGTCGCAGCGACCAGTCGTGACAATGCCGAGGCCATCATCAGTGGGTCACCCGTTCGCACGGTGCGCAGTGATGACCATCCCCAGTACCGGCGGAACGATGATCGCGTTGATCGGATAAGGGTGCTGGATGGCCAGATCATTGAAGGCAGCCAGTCACAGATGAAGTTCGTGGGCAACCGTGACCGGCTCCTTGAGAAGATCGCTGCGCCCGATGGAGAGTTCTCGCGCTATCGTGGGCTGAAGTTGGAGCTGCCCTCGGAGCAGTACGTCGATGCCGAGGCACATTGCCGGGCGCAGGCAGCAGATCTGCGCCGTCAGGCGGACGTGGTCGACGCGAGGGGCAAGCCTGAGGTCGCACTGCATCTTCGTGCGAAGGCAGACAACTATGAGCAGCTGGCCGGCAACCTTCTGGATACGGGGCTGACCAGTGACGATGCGAAGTTCTATCGTACCCATCCGCGGATGGCGACGGTGCGCGATATCGCGCATACCAGCCACAGGGCAGGTCTTGAAGGCGCGCGCGGGGCGTTCATGGTTGGCGCGGCGATCAGCATGGCGACCAATGCCTATGCGGTGGCAACCGAGCGCAAGGGGATGATTGATGCGGGCCGCGCAGTCCTGGTGGATGGTGCCGTCTCTGCCGGCATGGGCTACGCAACGGCTGCGTCCGGGGCCGCATTGACCGCAGTGATGCAGCAGTCAGGCCGACAGAGCCTGCAGGTCCTTTCCCGTACAGCCGCTCCGGCCATGGTGGTCGACGTCTGCGTGACCATGACCGGCTGCATACGCCGCTACGCCAGGGGTGAGATCGACGGCGTCCAGTTCCTGGATGAGATCGGTGAGAAGGGTTCCGGCATGATGGCTTCGGCCATGATGGCGGCATTGGGCCAGATCGCGATTCCGGTCCCGGTGGTTGGCGCCGCCATCGGCGGGATGATTGGCTGCACGCTTTCATCGATCTTCTATCGGGAAACGTTGGAGGCGGCCCGGAGTGCAGATCTGGCTGCCGAGAGGCTGGCCTTGGCAATCGAGCTCAATAAAGCTGCCCGTGAAGAAATTCTGGCGCAGCGCTTGGCGCTGGCGCAGTTCATTGCGGCCGAGCTTCCAGTGCTGAATGACGAGACGACCCAGTTGCTGTGTGCACTCGATACCACCCAGCCGGAGATTGACGCCGATGGATTCGCGGCTGCAATCAACCGCTTTGCCCTTCTGCTGGGCAGCCGCCTGCAGTTTGCTTCGCTGCAGGAGTTTGATCTGTTCATGACGGGTGACGAGCCGCTTCGGCTTTGATCAATCGAACCCATTTCTGGTCGTGGCCTTCCGGGCAGGTTGGCCACGCCGGCTTCCGTGTGTGATCCCAGGACCTTGGAGATACGATGTTCCTTTATCTGCTTCCAGACACCGAGCAGGCAACCTTCCTGAAGGTTGCGCGCCTGCTGAGCGTGAGTGACAACCCGATGCTGTGGGACGGAAAGACCCACGAAGAAGTGACTGGCGATACCAACCTGAGCAAGGTTTCGCTGGATGAATCCGAACACGAACGTGCGATCTTCGACAGCTTTTCCCGTGAGTGCGGCAAGGTATATCGGTCCGACGGGGTGACGAAGGAACTGTTGACGCGCCTGCAGACGATGCCGCTGGTGCGCCAGAGCGACCCGGTGGAGCGGGCACGGGTGGCGTGCGAGGTGCTCGACTCGCTGATCGACAAGGCCATGGTCGAAGCCGCGCAGCCGGCCGTACCGAAGGTGATGCTGTATGAGTTGATGCTGCTTGCACTGGCCGACGGTGAAGTGTCGAGTGTCGAGGAAGCACAGCTGCGTCGCCTGGCCGATATCTTCGGTATTGACGACTACATCTACAACGACCTGCTTGAGCGCGCGGAAAGTATCAATCGCGAGGCCAGCCGTACCGTTGCCATCATTCTTGAGTAAAAGGAGTTACCCATGATTCCAATCGTAGTCGGGGCCGCGATGGCGGCCAGCGCGCTGTATGGCATCTACAAGGGCGGCAAGGCCGTGGTCGATCACAAGGATGCCGGCATCGCCAACGCCGATGCAAAAGGGCTGATCGAGAAGGGCTCGTCGTTGCTGGAGACGCAGCGCAAGCGTACCAATACGGTGCTTGAGGACTATGGTGCACGCAAACTGCGTGCTTTCAATGGGGGGATCGCAGACTTCATCGATGCATTTGGCCAGCTCAAGAACGTTGAGGGGATCGGCTCACCCGAACTGGACAAGCTGGTGCAGGGCGATTTCACCACGGCGTCGCTGGAAGGCCTGAAGCGGGACTACCAGTTGCTGATGGACTCGGGCCTGGGCCTGGGCGCCGGGCTGGGAAGTGGCGCCGCGTTGGCATTTGGTGCGTACAACGGGACGATGCTGCTGGCCAGTGCCAGCACCGGCACTGCCATTTCGACCCTCAGCGGTGTTGCAGCAACCAACGCAACGCTGGCGTGGCTGGGCGGCGGTTCGTTGGCTGCGGGCGGATTCGGAATGGCTGGCGGCACCCTGGTGCTGGGTGGCCTGGTTGCCGGTCCGGCGCTGGCGATCTTTGGCTACGTGGTGGGCAGCAAGGCTGAAGCCGCGCTGGCCGATGCACGCCGTAACAAAGAGGTTGCTCGAACCCATTACGACGAGGCCGTGTTGGCCGCCGAACAGTTGGCAGCGGTCGAGACCGTTACAACGCTCGCCAACAGGACGTTCTCCAAGCTGTGCATGTCGCTGCGTCGTGGTGTAGCCGATATCCGTGATGTCATCCGGGAGCACGGCTGCGATTTCAGTAGTTTCCCCCAGCAGGCGCGGGAGCGGGTTTTCCGTGCCGTGAAGATTGCCCAGCTGATCAAGGTGATGATCGATACCCCGATCCTGGATGACGCAGGAGCTCTGGTGCTTTCGACCGAGAAGACCGTGGCCGATGTGGATGCGGCGATGGTGGTGATGAAGGGCGAGGAGCCCGCCAAGGCGGCTTGACGATGGGCAGAGCCCCACGCCGTTCTGGTGGGGCTCTTGTTGCCTGTCGGCTCTGGAAGGGAAGATTGATATGAAGATCCGTTCGAACGACACGTTGATGCGGCAGTGGGAGATGCTGCGCATGATCCCGCGCGCTCCGCGCAGGATATCCGTCAGGCAGATACTGGAGAATCTGGAGCCGCTGGGCTTCAGGACCAGCAGTCGCACCATTGAACGGGACCTCCAGAACCTGTCCACGCGGTTCCAGCTCATTGCCGACGACAGTGAAAAACCCTTTGGCTGGAGTTGGTCCAGGGAAGCGAACTTCGCCTTCACGCCCAGGCTGTCGATTTCGCAGAGCGTTGCACTGCTGCTTTCGCATGCACATCTGCGTCAGCTGCTCCCGGCAACGGCCATGAATGAGCTGATGCCCGTGTTCGACATGGCGCGGGCGGAAGTCTCGACGTCGGGCTGGGGGGAGTGGGCCAGCAGGACCGCGATCCTGCCCATGGGCCCGAACCTGCTCGCCCCCGAGGTGGAAACGGCCGTACAGGTGGATGTCCACAGGGCATTGGCATCCCGACGCTGCCTGTCAGGCTGGTACCGCAGCAAAGGCAAGGACGAGCCGAAGGAGATGATCATGCATCCTCTGGGGCTGCTGATGCGCGGTTCTGCGCAGTACCTTGTCTGCATGCTGCGGGACTATACGGACATCCGCCACCTGGCGTTGCATCGCCTGAGTGGAACCCGGGTGCTGGAGATGGAGGCCAGGAGCCTGCCGGACTTCGACTTCCAGCGCTATGCGACGACCACCGCCACCGCGTTCCAGGGGCAAGGACGCATCGTGCTGGAGGCGCGCTTCCGGGCGCAGGCTGCGGAGCATCTCAGGGAGACGCCCCTGTCCGAAGATCAGACGATCAGTGATCTGGGTGATGGATGGATCCGGCTGCGCGCTACGGTGGAGGACGACCAGACCTTGCGTTGGTGGCTGATGGGCTTCGGGAGCAACGTACGGGTCGATTCCCCAACGCACCTGTGCGACGCCATCGGCGCGGAGTTGGCTCAGGCAGCAAGCTACTACGCCCGCGATCTGGAGGAGACCGTGGGCTGAATGGTCTTGGTCAGGGCGAGTGAACAGTCGCCGACGGGTTCATTTCGTTGCCGGCCGATGGTCATAGCTGATCACCCGCTCGGCCAACCAGCGCCCGTCCACGCGACGCCAGACCTGGATGAAGCGGGCCTGGCCCACCCAGCGCTCCACGCCGTCCTTGCCGCGTTCGTGGAAGCGGTGGTCGCCGATCTCCAGCGCCCGCTCGTCGTGTAGCGGGAACACCTGCAGCGAAGGCTCCACCCGCTCGCGGCGCAGGCTCCAGCCGCCCTTGCGCGCATTGCTGCACATGTGGGCCACGCTTCGACGGAAGTCTTCGCGGCTGCTGGCCGACTTGCCATCCTTGTCATGGAAGAACTCCATGTCCTGGGTGGTCATCGCGGCGGCCTTCTCGGCATCGCAGGCCTCGAAGGCGGCGGCGAACAGCTGGGTGTCGGCCTGGCGGATCTGCTCGCGCAGGTCATCGGAGGGCGCGGGTGCGGCGGCGAGGCCGGCGGCCAGCAGGGGCAGGGTGAGCAGCAGCATGGCGAAGCTCCAAGGAGGGTTCACGCAGGCTCGCATGGCGTTCGGGGCGCTGCAGCCGGCGTCTGACGAAACGGCCGTACCACGGAGTGAATGCCCGCATTGGCGGCTCGGCTCCAGCGTCGGGGCCGTGGTCTGTGCAGGGGATGTCATGGCGGCCGGCGATTCCATCACGGTCGCGATAGGGGCCGGCCCGTAGCCTGAAATCCTCCCCTTCCACAGGAGGTTCCATGCCTGCTTCCCGCGTCCGCCTGCACGTTGAAGACACCGGTGGCGACGGCCGACCGGTCATTCTGATTCACGGTTGGCCACTTTCCGCCGATGCATGGAAGACGCAGGTGTCGATCCTCCGCGACGCCCAACACCGGGTGATCAGCTACGACCGGCGCGGCTTCGGCCGTTCCGACAAGCCCGCCGAGGGCTACGACTACGACACGCTGGCGGCGGATCTGGCCGGGGTGATCGAGGAACGTGACCTGCGCGACGTCACCTTGGTCGGTTTCTCGATGGGCGGCGGTGAGGTTGCACGGTATGTGGCCAATCACGGGCAGGAGCGCCTGCACAGCGTGGTGTTTGCAGCAGCGGTGCCGCCGTATCTGCTGCGCGGCGAGGACAATCCGGAAGGTCCGCTCACCCAGGAGAAGGCCGACGAAATGCGCAGCGGTCTGGAGAAGGATCGCGAGGCGTTCTTCGATGGCTTCACCCGCGATTTCTTCAGTGCCAATGGCCAGCTGATGGTGACTGAAGAGACGCGCCAGGCCGCAATCGCGCTTTGCCATCAATCCGACCAGACGGCGGCGCTGGGTTGCATGCAGGCGTTTGCCACTACCGACTTCCGCGACGATCTGAAGAAGATCACGGTGCCAACCCTGATCCTGCACGGTGACAGCGATGCCATCGTGCCGTTTGAAGGCTCGGGCCAGCGCACGCACCAGGCCGTTCCGGGCAGCGAAGTGGTGATCCTGGAAGGCGCACCACATGGGTGCAATACCAGCCATGCGGACCACTTCAATCTGGCGCTGCTGAACTTCCTGAAGCGGTAAGCTGCGGCCATGCGCCAGACCAAGACACCCCCGTGGAAGAAGCCCAACCCCAAGGGCCAGACCTCGCAGCCGCTGTCGCCTGCGCAGAAAGAGGCGGCGCGGCAGCGGGCGGAAGAGAATGGGCGGCGTTATCCGAATCTGGTGGACAACATGTGGGCCGCGAAGCTGCCGCGCGGATCCTGATCTGTAAAGTCGAGCCGTGCTCGACCCCGCACGGTGCCCCATCCACGCATGGCGTGGATCTACTGCAACAGCAGCCTGGCCTGGCCCGGCATCTACATGCCGTCCAGCGGCGTCCAGCCGGGTTCCAGCCACGGTGAGATCTCGCTCTGGCGGACAGTGATTGCCTCCGTCGGCAGCCCCGCCAAGCGCGCAAGCTCTGCACGCAGCAGCTCGGAATCCACCGGCGCGGCCGTAGCCACCTGCAGCCGATCACTCTGATGCCTCACCTGTACCGGCAGCGTGGCGTGCGCGTCATGCTGGCCGCCGGTGCGCCCGATCGGGTAGCGCATTGTTACCGGCCGTGACAGCTGCGCCAGTGCGGGCTGCCACGCCTGCAGCACGAGAGGCTGCCCGGCAGCGGGAACATGTACTTCAGCAATCGTGGCCGGGTAGCCTGTAAGGCTCTCGACCAGCACCTGGAAGCGCGCGCCATCCGGCATGACCAGCACGGCGGCAATCAACGCAGAGAACGAAACGAACACCGCCGCGAGGTTCCAGCTGCGCGGCGCGGTGGCCGGGCGCGTTGCGGTGCGCAGGCCCGGTCTGCGCCGCAGCTTGCGTGCGTAGATGCGCCGGTCCTTCCTGCGCGGGCTGCTGCTGTGCTCGGGCAGGTTCAAGGGCACCCGTGGAAGGCGCGCCACGCGGGCCTTGATCAGGCGCGACAGCAGCATCCACGCGATCACGAACGCCAGCAGCGGAAGCAGCGTTCGCACCCACAGATACAGCGTGACCATCCACAACACCTCTACATGCGACCATCCATGCTCATCCACATCCTACCGGGACCACGCGGCGGTTGTCGTATCCGCCAGCCGACAAGCACAGGGCGCTTGGTTAGGATGGTCCTTTGTTGTCACGGATGAACCCATGGTCTCTGCTGCTGCCCGCTTCTGTCGTATCTGTGGTCCTGGCCCGATTCTGCTGGCACTGCAGGTGGTGGCGCTGCTGGCGGTAGCCCTTGCAGCCGGCTTCTTCCACTACCGCGTGGGATTGCTGCTGGAGCCGGTGGATGACGCATGCGGTGGGCCTGATCCTGTCGCGCGCATGCAGGTTGCAGAGCAGCTGCTGGCGCGGTCCGCTGCGCTTGCACCTTGGCAACCGTTGCAGTGGATTCCGATGGCAGGCGTGGTACTGGCGTTGCTGGGCGCGATGTCGATCAGCGTCTACCGTCTGGGGCGTCTGTCCGAACGCCTGCGACGCGCCAACTGGGGGGTGATGGCCCTGCACGCCGCGATCCTGGCGCTGGCGCTCAGGGCATTGCATCTGTACGACATGGCATGGACCAGCGTGGCCAAGCTGTCTCCGGCGGCGTGCCTGGTGGAACTGGGCGAACAGGGCCGGCTGCCGCTGGCACAGGCGCAGCAGGTGGTGTTCGAGATCCTCACCCATGAGCATGCGCCGTTGCTGCGCAATCCCGATGACCTTGCCCTGGTGCTGGTCGCGTTGATGCTGGTGGCAATGGCTGCAGGATTCATGCTGTGGCGGGCGATCGTGCGCGAACGTCAGGTGCAGTCGCCCAGCCCCTGAGGGGTGTGTGACCGACCACGCGCCCGCAATCGCGCTACAGTCTGCGCTTCGCTCCTGCAAGGATGTGCTGATGCGTTGGTTGCTGCGTGCTGTACCGCTACTGCTCTGCTCGTTGGCGGTACACGCCGCTGAAGTGGATCGCCGGATCGCGGTGACCATCGACGACCTGCCCTGGGCGCGGGTGGACGAGATCGTTCCGCCGGATCTTCAGGTGCGGCACGAAGCGCTGATGGCGCAGCTGCACCAGGCGGGTGTGCCGGTAGTTGGCTTCGTCAACGGGAACAAGCTTGAGATCGATGGGCAGGTGCAGCCGGCGCGGGTGCAGATGCTGCGCGACTGGCTGGACGCCGGTTATGTGCTGGGCAACCACACCTACTCGCACATGGACCTGAACGCCAAGGGCGTGCCTGCGTTCCAGCAGGATTTCCTGCGTGGCGAGGCGGTGCTGCGGCCGTTGCTGGCCGAGCGCGGGCTGAAGCCGCAATGGATGCGTCACCCCTATCTGCGTGCCGGGCGCACGCCGGAAGAACGCGCGGAGATGGACGTGTTCTTCAAGCAGCATGGCTACCGCGTGGCACCGGTGACGGTCGACAACGGCGAGTGGGTGTGGGCGTTCGCCTATGCCAACGTGATGAACGAGCAGCCGGATTCCCCGGCGCGCGAGGCGACGCTGGCGCAGCTGCGCAAGGGCTATGTGCCATACATGCTGAACAAGTTGGACTACTACGAGAAGCAGTCGCAGGCGCTGCTGGGCTACGCGCTGCCGCAGGTCTGGCTGATGCACGCGAATGAACTCAATGCAGCCACGTTCGCCGAACTGGTGGCGGCGACGAAGCGGCGCGGCTATCGCTTCATTTCGTTGGACGAGGCGATGCGTGACCCGGCCTATGCACGTGGTGCCGAAGGCTACAGTGGTCGCTACGGCCCGAGCTGGCTGCACCGCTGGGCGATGGCGGAGAAGAAACCGAAGGAATTCTACGCCGGTGAACCGGAAGTGCCGAAGTGGGTGATGAAGCTGGCGAAGGTGGACTCGGAATGAGGCTCAGCGCTTGACGGCCAGCACGCCGTCAAGCGCCAGTTCGGCCTTGAAGCCGGCCTTTTCCAGGCGCTTGGCCACTTCACGCGGCACATCGCGGCCGCTGGTCAGCTTGTTCGGCGCGCCGGTGTAGTGGAACAAGCGCCCGCCCTTGCGGATGACGCGGGCGAGGTGGTCGTAGAACACCTGCGAGTACAGTTCGCCGGCGATGCCGAAGCGCGGCGGGTCGTGCAGGATCGCGTCGACGCTGTTGCTGGCCACCTGTTCGATCTGCTGCGAGACATCGCCGTGGCTGAACTGCAGGCGGCCACCGGCCGCAGCCGAGTCCGGATCCGGTGACCACGGGTTGAGCGTGCGCAGCCACATCACGTCGGCATTCTTCTCGAACGAGCGGATCTGGCCGACACCGGCCTCCAGCGCGCAGGCGGCGAAGTAGCCCAGGCCGCCGCAGGTATCGAGGATGACCTTGCCGGCCGGGGCGACCAGCTCGACCTTGCGGCGCGCGTCCTCGAACGGTGACAGCTTGGAGGTCGGCAGCATCTTGATGCCGTCGATCTCGAAGGTCGGTGCGCCCCATTCGGTCGGCACCAGCTTGATCAGCGAACCGCTGTAGCGCGAGATCGGCGCGAAGTCCTCGCCGTCCCAGTAGTACAGCGTGCGGTCCTTCAGCTTGCCCGGCCACGGGTAGCGCTGCCCACGGAAGTGGAAGCCGTCGGCATCCAGCGCCACGCTGTCCTCGCTGCGGCCAAGGTCGAGCGAGCCCTGCCATTCGGCAGCGCCCTTGTCATGGGCACGGCGCAGGGTGTCAGCGCTGTCGCGGGTCAGCAGGGGGCCGGTGTAGTGGGGCACGGCGGGTACCGGGGCGGTTCGGGGGAGGGCATGTTACCGCAGCTGTTGCCGGGGCCACGCGTGGCTGCTGCAGTAGATCCACGCCATGCGTGGATGTAGACGGAAGGAGCCGAGCGTGGGCTCGGCGCTACCGCCGGCTGGTGCAGCTGAAGCCGTGCGTGGTTCCTTCCCCCGAGAGCATGCCGACGCCACGTGAGGGCTGCATGCCCTGCAGCGCGCACGATCGACGGTGGACGTCCTGGGTTTCCGGTGGCTGCCGATCAAAGTCGTAGCGCAGGCTGCCGTCTTCCTGCAGCAGCCAGTGCACGATAACGCGCTCGTGGCGACCATCACCGAGATCCCAGTCCAGGGTGCGCATGATCAGGGTCTGGCCATCGGGCAGCTGCCGGACTTCGTCATAGGCACCCTGGGTCTTCGGTGCGCTTACCGCAAGCAGCAGAAACAGCAGCATTGGCATCGCTCCTCAAAGGAGACAGGATGCACCCATAGTGCCCTGAGCCGCCATCAGAATCATTGCGTCTTACGGGCACCTCACTGCATACACCGGCCCAGCCCCGATCAGCATCAGCGCCATGTAGTCACTATCACTGGCCTTGCCCTTCAACGTCGCGTCCTTGTTGAAGTGGAAGATGCCGAAGCCGCCGGCCATGCGGATCAACGCGCTGTCGATCTGCTCGGCGTCATCGCGGAAGTAGCGGCTGATCTCGCTGCGGGTGGCCTTGTGCAGGGCATTCGGCTCGCGTTGCCACTGGTCGCCGCGGCTGAAGGAGACGAAGTACTGGCCGCCTTCCTTGTCGATGCGGAAGTCGGCCGGTTTGCGCGCGCCGGTGGCGAAGCAGCCCTGCAACGGATCGGCGCTGAAAGGAAGCCCGGCATCGCCACTGCAGGCGGTGAGCAGCAGGAGGGCACCGGGCAGCAGCAGGCGGAGCGTGCGCATGGGATGTCCCGATGGGGCAGGTGCGGCTAGTGTAGGCAGCACACGGGCGTGGTCCGTACAGAAATTCGGCAAGGACACAGGGGTTTTCGGATGGCGAAGGGCAAGGCACCGTGGTGCGGCATGGCCAGTTGGCTGGGGATCGTGGTGGGCTGGGGGGCAGGCAGCCTGGCTGCGCAGGCGGCGGTGGCCGCAGGCGGTAATGGCATGGCCGCAGGGCTGGGTGTGGGCGTGCTGGGCGCGGCACTGATGGGCTGCGGTCTGGCGGTGGCCTCGCGCGTGCGCGGCGAGCGCTGGCCGTGGATCGGCATCGGTGGTGCGGTGCTGAGTGCGCTGCCGCTGCTGATGTACCTGCTGCGGATGATGTTGAAGCTCTAGGGTAGTGCCGGCCGCTGGCCGGCAACTGCAGTTTGGGTCCGAAGCTCATGAGGTTGCCGGCCAGCGGCCGGCACTACCCGGTATGGATCACACGATGCGGTGAATCTCCACCGTCACGTGCACCAGCTCCTCATGGATCGCCAGTGCGTTGCGCACGGTATCCGCATCCAGGCGGGCGTCGCTGGTAACCACGCTGGCGCTGACCGCGTACTTGCCGCGACCGACCTGCCAGACGTGCAGGTCGGCCAGGCGCGCCGGCCAGGGGCCCTGTTCGATCACTTCGCGAACTTCGGCCACCACCGGTGCGTCCATCTGCGCGTCGAGCAGGATGCGGCCGCTGTCGCGTAGCAGGCCTACAGCCCACACCGTGACCAGCACGGCGCCGACCAGGCCCATCACCGGGTCCAGCCAGGTCAGGCCCAGCAGCTTGCCCCCGAGCAGGGCGACGATGGCCAGCACCGAGGTGGCGGCGTCGGCCAGCACGTGCACGTAGGCCGAGCGCAGATTGAGGTCGTGACCGTGCGCATGGCCGTGATCGTGGTGTTGGTGGTCATGCCCGTGATGATGGCCATGGTCATGCCCGTGGTGGTGATGCGCGTGGCCCGGGCTGTCGTGCAGCCACCATGCGCAGAGCAGGTTCACGCCCAGGCCTACCGCAGCGATGGCGATGGCTTCGTTGTAGTGGATCGGCGCCGGTACCCACAGCCGCTGCAGTGACTGCACGGCCATCAGCGCGGCGACGCCGAGCAGGGCGATGGCGCTGGTGTAGCCGGCCAGGATCTCGATCTTCCAGGTGCCGAAGGCGAAGCGCGGGTCGTGCGCGTAGCGGCGCGCGCAGCGGTAGGCGAACACCGCCAGGCCCAGCGCCAGCGCGTGCGAACTCATGTGCCAGCCGTCGGCGAGCACGGCCATGGAGTTGAACCACCAGCCGCCGACGATCTCCACCAGCATCATGCCGACGGTCAGCCACAGGGCGCGGCGGGTATTGCGTTCGGCCAGCGGGTTGCCGTCGTCGAAGCGGTGTTCGTGGCGACGGGCGGCGGCGAGGGCGTCCAAGTGCATGGTGGCGGGAGCTGGAGTGGATACCCCCATAGGGTATATGATCCCGCCATGGCGCATGTGCACAAGAATCGAAAGCAGCTGCTGACCCGGGTGCGCCGCATCGCGGGCCAGGTGGCGGCGTTGGAGCAGGCGCTGGACCAGCCCGAGGGTAAAGCCGGCGACTGTGCGGACGTGCTGGTGCAGGTCGCCGCCGTGCGCGGTGCCGCCCACAGCCTGTTGATGGAGCTGCTGCACGAGCACCTGCAGGAACACGTGGTGGGTGCCGACGACCCGCAGCAGCGGGCGGACGAGGCCGCGGTGCTGGTGGAGCTGCTGCGCCGCTACGGCAAATAGGCCGGGGGGCGGTAGAGTCGACTGTTAGTCGACTATCGCGCGAAGCGCGGGGTTCTATGCAGCCCGAGCGAAGAGCAGTCGACTAACAGTCGACTCTACCCCCGTGCCGGTGCCGTGCGTTCCAGATGTGCGTGGCGGCCAGCAGCAGGCTGCCGGTGACGGTCATCGGCGTTTCCCAGTCATGCGAGGGCAGCGCCAGCGCGCCGGCCAGCAACAGGCCCAGACCGGCGCCGGCGGTGGCCCAGGCCAGCACCGGCAGCGGGTGACGGCGCTCGGCCCGCCACAGCGCGTAGCCGGTCAGCGGCAGGGCGATGGCCACGAACAGCAGATGCACCCATTCCGCTTCGGCCCAGGTGCCGAACAGGGGGAGCGCGGCGGCCAGCAGGGGCAGCGCTAGGCAGTGCAGCAGGCACAGGCTGGACAGGGCGACCGCGCCGGCATCAAGCAGGGCGGCAGAAGGCGACTTCATCGCGGGAGGTTCCTTGCGCAACAATTGTTATACAGTAACATTTCCGTTCCGCAGCCAACCCGCTCCGACATGAACACTGCTTCCCGCGCCGACCGTCGCCTTCCGGTCACCGTGCTGTCCGGCTTCCTCGGGGCCGGCAAGACCACCCTGCTCAACCAGATCCTGCGCAACCGCGAAGGCCTGCGCGTGGCGGTCATCGTCAACGACATGAGCGAGGTCAACATCGATGCGCAGCTGGTGCGCGAGGGTGGCGCCGAGCTGCGCCGCACTGAAGAGACGCTGGTGGAATTCAGCAACGGCTGCATCTGCTGCACGCTGCGCGATGATCTGCTGCAGGAAGTGCGGCGCCTGGCCGATGCGGGTCGCTATGACTATCTGCTGATCGAATCGACGGGCATCGGCGAGCCGATGCCGGTGGCGGCCACCTTCGCGGTGCGCGACGAACATGGCTTCAGCCTGAGTGATATCGCGCGGCTGGACACGATGGTGACGGTGGTCGACGGCAGCGCGTTCCTTGCCGACTTCGGCTCGACGTCGCGACTGGCCGAGCGCGGCCAGCAGGCCGGCCCGGAGGATGATCGAGGTGTGGTTGACCTGCTATGCGAGCAGGTCGAGTTCGCCGACGTGATCGTGGTCAGCAAGGTGGACCAGGTGGATGACGAAGCGTTGCAGGGCACGCTGGCCGTGTTGCGTGGCCTGAACCGCGACGCGAAGCTGCTGCTGTCCAGCTTCGGCGATGTGCCGCTGGCCGAGCTGCTGGATACCGGTCGCTTCGACATGGAGCGTGCGCAACGTGCGCCGGGCTGGGTGAAGGAACTGCGGGGCGAGCACACACCGGAAACCGAGGAGTACGGCATCGGCAGCTTCGTCTACCGCTCGCGACGTCCGTTCCACCCGGCGCGCTTCGCCCGCGCGCTGCAGTCCGGCATGCCCGGCGTGATCCGCAGCAAAGGCTGGTTCTGGCTGGCCAACCGCATGGACTGGGTGGGTGAGCTGAACACCGTGGGCGCGGCGACGCGCACGCAGGCGGCGGGCTTCTGGTACGCCGCACGTGACCGCGTGCGGGCCGGGCTGGAAGACACCGCGCCGTTGTTGCCGCCGACACCGCTGCCTTACAGCGACCTCGGATGGGCGCGGCAGCAGGCCGATTGCTGGAGCGCGCCGCTCCCGGGGCCTGAAGAATTCCCGGATGAGGCAGCGCACACGGCGATGCAGCGGCTTTGGCACCCGTTGTGGGGGGATCGCCGCCAGGAACTGGTGGTGATTGGCGTGCACATGGATGAGCGCGCGGTGCGTGCGGAGCTGGATGCGTGCCTGCTCAACGACCAGGAGCTGCGTGCGGGGCCATTGCTGTGGCAGCAGTTGCCGCAGGCGTTCCCGGTGTGGAAGCGTTGACGGTGCATTAAGGATCCATGGGTTGCCGGCCAGCGGCCGGCACTACCCCCTGGTCGATACGTCATGCGTGGATGGATGCATGGCGGAGTCGAGCATGGCTTGACTCTACAGACTGTCGCGCCATTGCCAGTGGTTGGCGGTGACCTGCAACACCTGCGTCGGTCGCAATGCCTGCAGCAGGTGCCGGTCGTGGCTGACCATCACCAGCGCGCCCGGCCACGCCGCAAGCAGTTCCTCCAACGCCTGCAATGCGCTCAGATCCAGCGCATTGCCGGGTTCGTCCAACAGCAACAGCTGGGGCGCGGGATCGGCGTACAGCACGCTGGCCAGCGCACCTTTCACGCGTTCGCCATCGCTGAGGCTGCGGGCTGCCCGCTGGATGCGCTGTGCATCCAGCCCGAGCAGGGCCAGCCGCGTGCGCAGCTCGCCTGGGTCCGCGCCCGGGTTGGCGGCCTGCACGGTGTCGAGGATGCTGCGCTCGCCGGACAACCCCAGCAGCTGCTGGTCGAGCAGGGCCAGTGGCGCATGCCGTTGCACGGTGCCACTGCGTGCAGGCAGCTGGCCGGCCAGCACACGCAGCAGGGTCGATTTGCCGCTGCCGTTGTCACCGACCACGGCGATGCGCTGGCCGCGGCGGATCTCCAGCTGCAACGGTGCACTGCAGCCATGTGGCAGCACCAGCGCCTCGGCCTGTAGCAGGCGCATGCTGCCCCGGTCACCCGCACCGGCGAACAGTGCCAGTTCCGGCGCCGCGTGCACCGCCGATGCCGCTGCGCGCAGATGCTCTGCGCTGGCCTGCAGGCGTTCGGCCTGCACCTGTTGTGCGCGGCCGTGGCTGGCCTCGGCGCGCTGCTTCTGCCGGCCGAGCAGGATCGGGGCCTGGTTGGCCTGCTTCGCATCGCGGTTGCCACGCGCCTGGCGTTGTTGTTGCCGTTCGTGCTGTTCGCGCGCGCTGCGTTGCTGCTGGCGGTGCTGGGCGCGCGCATGGTCGAGCTGGGCGGCGGCAGCTTCGCGCTCGGCGGCGCGCGCATCGGCATAGTGCTGCCACGGTCCGCCGTAACGATGCAGCCCGCGCCCATCGAGCTCGACGATCTGCTGCATGTGCGCCAGCAGCTCGCGATCATGACTGATCACCAGCAGGCCACCGCGCCACTGCTGCAACCGTTCGTACAGCTGTTGGCGATGGCGTGCATCGAGGTGGTTGCTGGGTTCGTCCAGGATCAGCCAATCGGCACCGCTGGCCCAGGCACCGGACAGCGCGACCTGCATGGCCTGGCCACCACTGAGGCGCGCGGCCGGCTGGGCGGGATCGAGATCGTCGGGCAGCCGAAGCGCCTGCCATTGCTGCTGCAGACGTTCGCGCAGATCCCAGCGGTCGCCGACGCAGGCGAAGTCGGCCTCGTCCACGCTGCCGGCTTCGATGCGTTGCAGTGCGGCCAGTTCCGCGCCGACGCCGGCCAGTTCACCGACCGTGCCGGCGGGTGGATAGCCGGGCGTCGGCAACAGGAACACGCGGCCGGTGCCGCGCACCTGGCCAGTGTCGGGCAGCAACCGTCCGGCCAGCAGGCGTGCGAGCACGCTCTTGCCGGCGCCATTGGCACCGACCAGGCCGGTGGCGACCGGTTCGAAGGAAAACGTCAGATCGGAGAACAGCGGGCGGCCGTCGGCCAATCGATACGATACGCGATCGAGCGTGAGGGAATGCGGGGTCATGCGACCTCCATGGATGCCGGGTTCTCCCCTGCGCGCAGGGGCGGGAAGAGTCAGGCCGTCTGGTGGGAAGACGGCGGCATCAATGGCGCATTGGTCGCGAGCCTCTGGGAGGAATGAGGGGCCAGTATAGCGGGGCTGGCTGAATGGTTTGATGGCGCGACTCTATAAAGGCATCCACGCATGGCGTGGATCTACTGTGGGCCGGGCATGGGGTGGATCGATCGCCTACGGCACGGTTTCCAGGCGCGCGCTGACGAAGTCGATGAACACCCGCAGCTTCGGAAGCACGTGGCGGCCGGAGGGCCACAGCAGGTGGAAGATGCCGCAGGAGTGCACGTGCTCGTCCAGAACGGTGACCAGGCGGCCGTCGGCCAGTGCATCGCGCACCGAGTGCACGGGCACGAACGCCAGGCCGATATCGCGCAGTGCCAGCGCTACCCGCGCTTCGATGGTGTTGGCCACCATGTGCACCGGCAGCTCCTGCGGTGTTTCCTGGTCGGGCCAGTGGATCGGCCACAGTTCCAGCTTGCCGGTACTGGGGAAGCGATAGTGCAGCAGCGTGTGCTGCATCAGATCGGCCGGTGTGCGCGGCGTGCCGCGCCGCTGCAGGTAGGCGGGTGAGGCGACGATGCGGCGTGGAAACACACCCAGGCGTCGTGCGTTCATGCGTGAGTCGCTGGGCTCGCCGACGCGCAGTACGGCATCGAAACCTTCCTCGATGACGTCGACCAGCCGATCGCTGAAATCGAGGTCGAGGCGGATATCGGGATAGGCCGCCATGAACTCGGCCATCAGCGGCAGGGTCAGGTCGCCCACCAACGGCAGGCCGATGCGCAGCGTGCCGCGAGGCGTGGCGTGCGGTTGTGCCAGCTCGGTGCGTGCGGCATCGCGCTCGTCGAGGATGCGCCGGCAACGCGCCAGGAACAGCTGGCCCTCGGCGGTGAGGGTGATGCTGCGCGTGCTGCGGTGGAACAGGCGCACGCCCAATGCTTGTTCCAGCCGCGCAACGCATTTGCCGGCGGCCGAGGCCGCGATGCCCTGCAGACGCCCGGTCTCGACGAAGCTGCGGGTATCGGCTGCGTGCACGAAGGTCTGCAGGTTGGCGAGGTTGTCCAGGACTGACATGGGCGTGTGGGCAATGAAAGCGGCAGGGTAGGTCGGCGCGGCCGTAGTGGACGGCTCCGCCATCGCAACACTGTGGTGCGGGGTGGCATGGGGACCGTTGCGGCCATGCAGTTCCGGCCATGATGCCGATTGCGGACTGCACGGTCCATGATGCCCGGAGCGGCAACCGGCTTTTTGCGCTGCGCCGTGCTGCCTAACGTGGCGGGCCACTCCCCACGGATTCCCGCGATGAATGCCGCTCCTTCCCTTGAAACCACGCCGACACTGCCATCGGTGCAGCGGCTGCTGCAGCAGGTGCACCCGCAGCGCCTGGTCGGTGCGGTGGTGCTGGTGCGCGAGCACGGTGTGCTGCGCCACGCCAGCGCGACCGGGCTGGCCGATCGCGAGACGGCCACGCCGATGCAGCGCGACCAGTTGTTCCGGCTGGCATCGGTCAGCAAGCCGCTGCTGACCACGGTGATCCTGCGCCTGGTAGCAGAGGGCGTGCTCGACCTCGATATGCCGGTGCAGCGCTGGCTGCCGGACTTCCGCCCGGCACTGGCCGACGGCAGCACGCCGCCGATCAGCCTGCGCCAACTGCTCAGCCACAGTAGCGGGTTGGGCTATCGCTTCCTCGAAGCCGATGCCGACGGCCCGTATGCGCGCGCTGGGGTCAGCGATGGCCTGGACGCGAACCCGCTCTCCCTGGCCGACAACGTGCGCCGCATCGCGCAGGCGCCACTGCTGTTCGCGCCGGGCAGCCAATGGCTCTACTCGCTGGGCGTGGACGTTGCCGGTGCCGTTGCCGAAGCAGCGACGGGTGAAACGCTGCAGGCACTGTACGAGCGCTTGCTGGCCGCACCGCTGGGCCTGCGCGACACCGCCTTTGCTGCGCGCAACGCGGCACGCTTGGCCACCCCCTATGTAAGCGACGCGCCGCAGCCGCATCGCCTGCAGGAAGGCGAGGTGGTCGCTCCGTTCGAGGGTACGGTCGGCATCGAATACAGCCTCGCGCGCGCCACCGATGCCAGCCGTTTCCCCTCGGCCGGGGCCGGCCTGGTCGGTACCGCCGATGACGTGATGGCGGTGCTGGAAGCCTTGCGTGATGTGCAGCGTTCAGGCCTCCTGCCGTCCGCACTGGCAGCGGAGATGGCCAGCCCGCAGGTCGGCGAGCAGGGACCGCCGGAACCGGCCGGCTGGGGCTTCGGCCTGGGCTTTGCGGTGCTGCGCGATGCGGCCGCAAGCGGTACGCCGCAGAACGCAGGTACATGGCGCTGGGGCGGTGCCTACGGGCACAGCTGGTTTGTCGATCCTGTGCGCGGGCTGAGCGTGGTGGCGCTGACCAACACCCTTTACGAAGGCATGGACGGTGCCTTCGTCGATCAACTGCGCGATGCGGTGTATGCCGATATGGGGACCGTGCGATGAGCGGCCATGCCATCGATGCAGCCAGCCCCGCCGGTGAAGCCACGCGCCTGCCATGGGCCGGCCTGCTGGCGTTGGCCGGTGGCGGCTTCATCACGCTGCTGACCGAGACCCTGCCGGCCGGTGTACTGCGGCCGATGGGCGACAGCCTCGGTGTGAGTGATGCGGCGGTCGGCCAGCTGGTCAGCGTGTACGCACTGGGCTCGGTGATGGCCGCCTTGCCGATGACCGCACTGACCCAGCGCCTGCCGCGACGCCCCTTGCTGCTCGCTGCGATTGCCGGCTTCGTGCTGGTCAACACGCTGACCGCACTGAGCAGCAGCTATCCGCTGATCCTGGCCGCGCGTTTCCTGGCCGGCGTGAGTGGTGGCCTGCTGTGGTCGCTGGTGGCCGGTTACGCCGCGCGCATGGTGGTGCCGTCGCTGCAGGGCAGGGCAATCGCGGTGGCGATGGTCGGATCGCCGTTGGCGCTGTCACTGGGCGTACCGGCGGGCACCTTGCTGGGCCAGCAGATCGGCTGGCGTTGGGCGTTCGCGCTGATGAGCGTGCTGGGCGTGGGGCTGCTGGCGTATGCGCGTTGGGCACTGCCGGCCTTGCCCGCCGCCGGTGCTGGCCGGCGCATACCGCTGGGCACGGTGTGGCGCATGCCGGGCGTGCGCAGTGCACTGCTGGTGATGGTGCTGTACGTGCTGGCGCACAACGTGCTCTACACCTACATCGAACCGCTGGCGGTGGAGGCCGGCGCCGGCCCGTGGCTGGACCGCCTGCTGCTGGCCTTTGGCGTGGCCGCCATCGCCGGCATCGGCATTGCGGGCTGGGGCGTGGACCGTCATCTGCGCACGCTGGTGTGGGCGGCGGTGATCGGCTTCATCGTGCCGGTGCTGGCGCTGCTGCTGTGGCCGGGCGACGCGACCGCGCTGCTGCTGGCGACGATCCTGTGGGGCGTGGCCTTCGGTGCGGTGCCTACGTTGTTCCAGACCGCATTGGCACGGCGTGCGGGTGCCGCCGCGGATCTGGCGCAGTCGATGCTGGTGACCGGCTGGAACCTCGCCATCGCCGCCGGAGGCGTTGCAGGGGGTGTGCTGCTGCAGGCGGGCGGCCCGAACCAGTTGGGATGGCTGCCGTTGCTGCTGCTGGCGGTGAGCGTGGCGTGGCTGCTGGCACGGCCGAAGGCCTGGGTGTAGGCGACGATCAGTGATGGCGCGGTGCCGGCCAGCGGCCGGCACTACCGCGGTCCACGCCATCCACGCATGGCGTGGATCCACCGAGCGCAGCGACCCGCGTTTGCCTTTGCTTTTGCCTTCTTCCGTTGATTCCGTGGCGGGACGCCGCCGGAACCTGTCAGAGGCCGGGACGGTCGGGTTCGCGGGGGTGTCCGCGGCATGGATGCCGCGGCCAAGCCCCCACGGACGGGTTTACGGCGTCCCCCGCGAACCCGACCGTCCCGGCCAACCCTGGGATAGCAATACGCGACCCGCCACGAGGGGCTCCGCCGTTCGCCGTCCTACTCCCCCCCCTCACGCTCGATCGGCACGCTGCGCGGATTCTGCATGTGCTCCCGCGCCGCGCCATAGCGCTGCTGCCGCTTGTGGTGGAACGCCACGAACTCATCCCGTGGCAGCGGCCGCGAGAACAGCCAGCCCTGCGCGAACTCGACCTTCCGGGTATGCAGGTACGCCAGCTGTGCCTCGGTTTCCACGCCCTCGGCCACCACCCACAGGCCCAGCTCCTTGGCCATGTCGATGATGTGCGGCGTCACCGGGCTGGTCGCGCTCTCGGTGCCGATCGCATCGATGAACGACTTGTCGATCTTCAGCGCATCCAGTGGCAGCTGCTCCAGGTACTGCAGGCTGGAGAAGCCGACGCCGAAATCATCAATGGCCACGCTGTGCCCGGCCCGACGTGCCTGTGCCAGCATCGTGCGGGCGCGGTCCAGATCGAGGAAGCCGCGCTCGGTGGCTTCCATCCAGATCTGCTGCGGCAGGATGCCGCTGCCGGCCATGTGCTTGGAGATCATCTTCAGCGCACGGCCGCTGCTGATGTCTTCGGCGGCCAGGTTGATCGCAATGTGCGCGCTGCGGTCGGCCACCAGCAGTTCGCGCATGTCGCGCACCACGTTCTCGATCACCAGATCGGTGACTGCGGCGATCATGCCGGCCTCTTCGGCCAGCGGAATGAACAGGTCCGGCCGCACCTGGGTGCCATCCGGGCGCTGCCAGCGTACAAGCGCCTCGGCGCCGACGCAGATGCCGGTATCCAGTTCGATGATGGGTTGATAGTGCAGGTACAGCTCGCGGCGGCGGATCGCCGTGGCCAGCTCGCCGCGCAGGGACAGGCGGCGACGCGACAGCCAGATCACCAGGCCGGCACCGATGGCGGCCAGCAGAACGCCGATCGGCACGAACAGCCAGGCCTGCTGGCGGAAGGTCGCGGCAAGCGCGGTACGCGGCGTGGTTGCGATCGCCAGCCACTCTTCGTTGCGCGCGGTGGCGTACAGGGTGTTGTGGTCCAGGCCCTCACCGGGCGCGCGCAGTAGGGTTTCCAGCAATGCCGGATCCATGCCGTCCTGCCTGGCCAGGAGGCGGCCGTCCGGACTGGCCAGGGCAAGGCGCACGTTCGGGTCGGCGATGACATCGACGAAGCGGCGCGGATCGACCAGCACGTCGTAGTTGCCATACAGGATCGACAGGACCTGGCGCCGTCCGCTTGCCTCGGGGCGCACATCCACGGCGATGCCGGCGCCATCACTGGTGACGTGGTCGGACCTGGGCTGGTTGACGTCCGACAGGAACGGGCCCCACGACGTGCAGCGCAGCTTGCCACCCTCGAAGTAGCCCATCTGGTCGACCGACGGCGAGGTCATCACCAGCGTCTGCATGCGCCGGATGTGGTCCGGCCCGCACGGATCGTAGGCGCCGGCCTCGGCGGACTTCAACGCGGCCAGCGCTTCCAGGTAGGACTGGTCGGCGCGGCGCAGGGTGCGGCCGGCGATGTCGCGCAGGCGCTGCTGCTCGACACTGACCGCACGGTCCCAGGTGGCATAGGCCATCACCGCGATCGGCACGGCTGCGGCCAGCAGCGCCAGTGCGGTGCCGCCGATGATCACGCGCAGCCGGCTCATGGCCGGGGCTCCAGCGGGGCGGGCAGGGCAGGGCGCATGGTCGGGCCGATCCTTGGGCAGGTGCGGCTATCTGAGCATGGCGCCGGGCCGGGCGGAATGGGATGAATCCGGTATTCGGTCACATTGTGATGAAAGCGGCCAAGTTTGACGGGATTGGCCCATTCGACGCTGGCGCTCCGGCCTGCGGAGGACTACCGTCGAACGCTTCGCCCGCCCTTTTGCCCGCGCCCATGACCGAGCCCGCAACGCCCCCCGAGCACCTGCGCCGCAGCCTGTCCAACCGCCACCTGCAACTGATCGCCATCGGTGGTGCCATCGGCACCGGCCTGTTCATGGGCTCAGGCAAGACCATCAGCCTGGCCGGCCCATCCATCGTCTTCGTCTACCTGATCATCGGCGCGATGCTGTTCTTCGTGATGCGCGCGATGGGCGAGCTGCTGCTTTCCAACCTGCAGTACAAATCCTTCATCGATTTCTCCACCGACCTGCTCGGCCCCTGGGCCGGCTTCTTCTGTGGATGGACGTACTGGTTCTGCTGGATCGTCACCGCCATCGCCGATGTGATCGCCATTGCCGCCTACGCGCAGTTCTGGTTCCCCGGGCTTGACGCCTGGAAGCCGGCGCTGGCGTGCGTGATGCTGCTGCTGTCGCTGAACCTGGTGACGGTGAAGCTGTTCGGCGAAATGGAATTCTGGTTCGCGCTGATCAAGATCGTGGCGATCTGCGCGCTGATCATCACCGGCGCCGGCCTGGTGGCGTGGGGCTTCACCTCGCCCAGCGGCCACACCGCGTCGCTGTCGAACCTGTGGAACGACGGCGGCATGTTCCCGATGGGCCTGGTCGGTTTCTTCGCCGGCTTCCAGATTGCGGTGTTCGCCTTTGTCGGCATCGAGCTGGTCGGCACCACCGCCGCCGAAACCGCCGACCCCGAGCGCAACCTGCCCAAGGCGATCAACTCGATCCCGGTGCGCATCATCATCTTCTACGTGCTGGCGCTGATCGCGATCATGGCCGTCACCCCGTGGCGCCAGGTGGTGCCGGACAAGAGCCCGTTCGTGCAGCTGTTCGTGCTCGCCGGCATCCCTGCCGCCGCCAGCCTGATCAATTTCGTGGTGCTGACCTCGGCCACGTCCTCGGCCAACAGCGGCATCTTCTCCACCAGCCGCATGCTGTACGGCCTGGCCGAAGAGGGCCACGCCCCGCGCGGGTTGTCGAAGTTGTCACGCGCCGCCGTGCCCGCCCGCGGCCTGCTGTTCTCGTGCCTGTGCCTGCTCGGTGGCACGCTGCTGATCTACCTGATTCCGAACCTGGTGACCGCCTTCACCCTGGTGACGACGCTGGCGACGGTGCTGTTCATCTTCGTCTGGTCGCTGATCCTGGTGGCCTACATGGCCTATCGCCGCCGCTATCCGGAGCGCCATGCCGCATCGATCTTCAAGATGCCCGGCGGTGTTGCCATGTGCTGGGCCTGCCTGGTGTTCTTCGCCGCCGTGCTGGTGCTGCTGAGCCTGCAGGCCGACACCCGCCAAGCGTTGATCGCCAGCCCGGTGTGGTTCGTGCTGCTGGGCGTGGGGTACTGGGTGCGTCGGAGGACCGCGAAATGACCGGGGATGCGGGGGGCGGCAATGCCGGAAATCGGGAACGTCGGTAGAGTCGACTGTTAGTCGACTGCTCTCCCGTGGGCTTCCGGAAAACCCCGCGCTGCGCGCGATAGTCGACTGACAGTCGACTCTACCGCCGCCGGCGCCGGCGCCGGCGCCGGTGCCCGCGCGGGTGCAGGGCGCAGCCCTGCCGGCCCCCATTCACCCAACATTAGCGGGCGCGGCCGGATGATCCGGCCGCCATGCCCCGTCACCCTCTCCTGCTTGCGCTGTTGCTGCTGCCCAGCCTGTGGCCCGGGCTGGCCGCCGCGCGCACCGTCTACCGCTGCGTGCAGGGCAACACCGTCAGCCTGGCCACCGCGCCGGAACCCGGTTCACGCTGCACCCCGAAGGAAATCGACGACAACGCCATCCAGACCCCGAACCTGTGGGGCAACATGGGCGTGTTCAGCGGCGTGCTGTACGAGCGCGAGCAGGATGGCGTGCTGGTCTACTCCACCCGCAACCTGCCCGGCTCGCGGGTGTTCCTGAAGTTCACAGTGGCCACGCCGCCGGGCGAACCTGCCCACGAAGGCCTGGGCAAGGTCGGCAAGCCGCAGTTGGCGCAGCACGCCAAGCAGTTCAAGGCCGCGGCCAAGGCCACGGGTGTCGATGACGCATGGCTGCGCGCGATTGCCCATGCCGAAAGCAACTTCGATGCGCTGGCGGTCTCGACCAAGGGCGCACAGGGCGTGATGCAGTTGATGCCGGAGACCGCACAGGAATATGGCGTGCGCGATCCGTTTTCGCCGCAGCAGTCGATCGAGGGCGGCGCGCGCTACATGCGCGCGCTGCTGCGCCGCTACAACGGCGATCGGCCGTTGGCGGCGGCCGCCTACAACGCGGGCATCGGTGCAGTCACCCGCTACAAGGGCGTGCCGCCCTACGCCGAAACCCTGGCCTATGTGGACAAGGTGATGGCCCTGTATGCACGCTACCGCGAAGCGATGGGCATCCGTACCGAGGTGCCAGCCCGCTAGGCGGAAGGTGTAGTGCCGAGCCCACGCTCGGCGCCACAGAAAATCGGCTCAGCGCGAAGTGGAAGCGCTGACCAGGTCGTAGCGCTCAATGCGGCCGACGCGTGCCACCTCGGCCTGCACGTCGGCGCGCTGCTTCAGCGCACGCCAGGCCGCATCGATCTTCACGTCACCGGGCAGCGAGGGGTAGGTGTGCATGTCCTGCAGGGAGGCCAGCGTCTCGCCACGGTCGGTGGGGGAGCGCAGCTGTTCGATCAGCACTGCGGCTGCGCCGTCCAGGTTGCCTTCGTCCAGCAGCATCTCGCGATGGAACAGGCGTGCGTCGTCGCGCTGGGCAAGGATCACCGAGCGGGCGGCTTCCACTGCCTGGGCATCGCCGCGTTCGCGGGCGGCAGCGAACTGCAGCAGTGCCTGGGCCGCCTTGCCGTAACCGGCCAGGCCTGGCATGTCATTCACTGCGGCAGCAGCGTCCTGCATGCGGCCCAGCGAACTGAGCACGAAACCGACGTTGAACTGGTGCTCGGCACCATCCGGGCCCAGCGCACCGATGCGTGCGGCCAGCCTGGCTGTGGCCAGCGCATCGTCGGTACGGCCCAACCGGCGCAGCGCCGTAAGCCGGCTGTTGAGCAGCCATGCCACCCATTCGGCTTCCGCCGCCGAGGGCGACTCACCTTCGGCCGCCGCACCGGCCATGCCATCGGTCAGTGCCAGCACTTCCTCGTTGCGGTCCAGCATCAGCAGCGTACTGCTGAACTCGGCCATGCGTGCGTCCAGCGCCCGGTCGAGCAGGTCGGAGACCCGCAGTTCGTCGAGGTGTTTCTGTGCAGCCTGCACCGGATCGAAGCGGGCATCGGCGCGGTCGACATAGCGATCAAACCGCTTGTCACTGCGCAGGCGGATGATCTCGGCGGGGCCGGTGATGCGCGCCAGCGTGGCGGGAATCCTGTCGCCACGGCCGTTGTCGGCCTGCAGCGTGGCCAGTGCAAGCCACAGCCCGGTGGGTTCCAGGCCGCCGCTCTTCCAGCCGTTGTCGAACAGCGCCTGCAGCAGTTCCATGCGCTGCTGGGGCTGGTCCCGCAGGCGGAACTGCAGGTAGTTGATCGCGTGGTGGTCCACCGGCAACGGCGCGTCGGCATGCTTCAGCGCCTGCACCAGGTGCTTCGTGGCAGGTGCCGGTTGGTTCTCGGACAGTTCCACCGAGACCAGGGTCAGCAGGATCTGCGCGTCGTCCGGCAGTGCTTCCTGTGCGCGCTGCAGGTAGCGTCGGGCCTGCTCCGGCTTCTTCTGCACCATTGCGGTCCAGCCGGCCACCTGCGCGGCGCGGCCGCGGTGTTCGGCATCGAAATCATCCAGCATCGGATCTTCCATCAGCCGTTCCATTGCGATCAGTGCGCCCAGCGTGTTGCCACTGCGCGACTGCTGGATGGCTTCATCCCATCGCGTGGCATAGGCCTGGTGCATCGCATCGGCGGTGACGGCCGGCTTCTGCGGCACCACCGTGATCGAAGCAGTGGCGGATGTGCTGGCCAATGCGGCAAACAGCAGGGCGGCGACGGGGAGGATGCGGGGCATGGAGGATTTCCATCCGTGGGAACCGCATTGAACCCGCTGCAGCCAGCGAGAACAAGCGCGATGGATGGAACTCTGGCGTTTGACCGCACGATTGGCCATGGCGGATCGTGCGTTCAGCGACTATTGTCGGTGCCTCTTCAGACAGCAGGCAGGCAGCGCAGCACGATGGCACGGTGGCAATGGATGGCGGCAGGCGTAGCATTGGCGACGGTAGTGGCATTGGCCGCAACCTGGTGGGAGACACCGCTGCATACGCTGGCTGAACCGGCGGGTCCGGTTCCCACGCCGCTGGCGTGGACCGCGCAGATCGAACCGCTGGCCGGCGATGGCCACCCGGGTGACCGCGATGGCGCGTCCGCGCAGGCACGTTTCGCCGATCCGTACGCGTTGCTGCGCAGTGCCGATGGCAGCGTTTATTTCACCGATGCCGGCGACAACAACCGGATCCGCCGCCGCTTGCCCGATGGTCGCGTTGAAACGGTGGCCGGGCAGGGCGAGGGGCGCGTTGATGGCCCGGCACTGCAGGCCAGTTTCAATACGCCGTCGGGCATTGCCGCCGACGCGCAGGGCAACCTGTATGTGGCCGACACCGGCAACCATGCCATCCGCCGCATCGGCACCGATGGCCAGGTGACCACGCTGGCCGGTGGCGAACAGGGCCACGCCGATGGCCCTGCCGCGCAGGCACGCTTCGATGCGCCGATGGGCATCGCAGTGGATGCGCAGGGCCAGGTCTACGTGGCCGATACCTTCAATGACCGCATCCGGGTGATCGGTACCGATGGCAACGTGCGCACCCTGGCCGGCGGCGATCGGCCGGGCCTGGCCGATGGCACCGGCGCCGCTGCGCGCTTCGACACGCCGGTGGCGTTGGCCTTCGATGCGCAGGGCGCGCTGCTGGTGGCCGACCTGTTCAACAACGCGGTGCGCCGCGTAGGCGCCGACGGCACGGTGAGCACCGTGGTCGCCGCCGGTGGCGTGATCAATGGGCCGCTGTCGCTGGCCACCACGCACGACGGTGTGCTGTACGTGGGCGATCTTGATGGCCGCATCGTGCAGGTGACGCCGCAGGGTCACCAGATCGCGCTGGTTGGCAATGGTCGCCTGCCGCGCCTGGCCCGCCCCAGCGGGCTGGCGATGGATGCCGATGGCAGCGTGCTGGTGGCCGACGCCGCCAGCTACCGTCTGCATCGCCTGCGCCCGCTGCCGGTGGGCGAACTACCGGCACCGGCACTGGTCGGCCCGGCTGCCGATGCGGCGTTGCCTGAGACGGGCGGTCGCTGGCCGCTGGCACCGCAGGACGGTTGGCATGAAGTGGTCGGTACGTTGGGTGAGGTGCGCGGCAACTTCACCGGCGAGAGCCGCCACCACCTGCATGGCGGTTTCGACGTGCGCGGTGACGTGGGCCAGACCGTACTGGCGATTGCCGAGGGCAAGATCAGCAGCCCGGTGGCCGCCTGGAACCTGGGCGAGCAGGCCGAGGGCCTGGCGGTGGACCGCCTCAAGTACATCCACATGCGGGTCGGCCGCACCCCGCGCGATGAGCCCTACGATGCGCGCTGGCAGGCGTTGTATGACGAGCAGGGCAAGCTGGAGCGGATGCGCGTGCGCCGCGGCATGCGCATCCACGTCGGCGACCGCCTGGGCAGCATCAACAACCAGGCGCACGTGCACCTGGCCGTGGGTACCGGTGGTTTCGAGACCAATGCCGTGGCGCTGGGCTTCCACAACTACGCCGACCACTTCGCACCGCGCATCACCGATGTGGCGCTGCTGGATGACAACGACCAGCCGATGGCCGCCGGCAGCGATGGCGTGGTGATGGTGGCGCGCCAGGGCCGCGGCGTGCAGATCGTGATCGAGGCCTGGGACCAGGTCGACAACAACCTGCCGCGTCGTCGCCTGGGCATGTACCAGGTGGGCTACCAGATCCTCGATGCCGGCGGACAGCCGCTGCAGGGTTACGAGCAGCCGCGCTGGAACATCGTGTTCAACCGCATGCCGCCGCAGAAGGAGGCGGTGCGGGTGGCCTACGCCCCCGACAGCGGCATCACCGTGCATGGCAGCGCGGTGACCCGTTTCCGTTACCTGGCCACCAACACCGTGCGTGACGGCCTGATGGAAACCGGGCGCTGGCAGCCGGCGGCGCTGCCGCCGGGCGAGTACATCGTGCGCGCCAGCGTGCGCGACTACAGCGGCAACGAAGGCGTCGGCCCGCGCGAGATCAGAGTACGGCTGCTGCCATAGCGGCAGCCGGGGCGCCGCAGCGTTCGCGCTCGGCGTCCATGTCTTCCAGCGGCCGCACCTCGATGCTGCCGAAGCGCGCCCATGGGAAGTCGCGGGCGATGCGCATGGCTTCGTCGCGGTCGCGGGCGACGATCAGGTTGAAGCCGGCCAGCAGTTCGCGGGTTTCGGCGAACGGGCCATCGAGAACACGGCTGTTGCCATCACGCACGCGCAGGGTCTGTGCAGTGTCGACCGGCTGCAGTTTCTGCGCGGCCAGCAGCGTGCCTTCGGCCTGCAGCTTGTCGGCGTGGGCCAGGCAGTCGCGCATCAGCGCGTTGAATTCTTCGATGGGCAGGGCCTGCAGCAGGGCAGGCTCGATATAGATCAGAAGCAGGTACTGCTGCATGGGACGGTCCTGGCGGGGGGCGGAGTGTCCATGATCGCGCAGGTTTGCGCGTGAGCATGTTGCAGCGCGGGAGGCGGCGCCTTCGGCGGGGATCGGCGAACGGCGGAGCCCCTCCGTGGTGGGGTTGGGTTGGTCGCTGAAAGCTGGGTTTCTGGCGGTTGGCCGGGTGGGTAGGCGGGTCGGGGGACGCCGTAAACCCGTCCATGGGGGCTTGGCCGCGGCATCCATGCCGCGGACACCCCCGCCCCGCCTACCCACCCGGCCTTGGACAGATCTCTGCAGCTGATCCACCACGGAAAATCACAAACAAGAGCAAAAGCGGGTCGCTTCGCTCGCAAAGCCGAGCCCGCCAGCCAACCGCCGTTGCTGTTGCCTTTGCTTCTGCCTTTTTCTCTTGATCTTCCCGTGGTGGTTCGGCTACCGGAATCTGTCTGGGGCCGGGCGGGTGGGGTTGGCGGGGTATCTGCGGCATGGATGCCGCGGCTAAGCCCCCATGGACGGGTTCACGGCGTCCCCGCCAATCCCACCCGCCCGGCCCGCCCACAGGAACCCAGCTTTCAGCGACCAACCCAACCCCACCACGGAGGGGCTCCGCCGTTCGCCGACCCTCGCCGAAGGCGCGCTTTCCGCGCAAGAAAAAAATTTCCAACAGACGTGTCGATTCCCAGCCCCCTGGTTCGTTGTACCCAATGAAGGGCACGCACCACGCGTCCCCACGGGAGACCGCAATGAAAGTGATGGTGATCGTGAAGGCCAACGCCGACTCCGAAGCCGGCCGCATGCCCAGCGAACAGGAATTGTCCGAAATGGGCGCCTTCAACGAACAACTGGTGGCCGCCGGCATCATGCTCGCCGGTGAAGGCCTGCACGCCACCCAGCGCGGCCGTCGCATTCATTTCGGCGGCGGGGCACCCAAGGTCGAGGCCGGTCCGTTCGGTCCTGCCAGCGAACAGATCGCCGGCTTCTGGCTGTGGGAGGTGCGGTCGCTGGACGAGGCCGTTGAATGGGCCAGCCGTGCGCCGTTCAACAGTGGCGGCACGCTGGAGCTGCGTCCGCTGATTTCAGCCGAAGACTTCGGTGAAGCCTTCACCCCCGACTTACAGCAGCAGGAACAGCGTCTGCGTGCACAGCTGGAAGGTTGACCCGATTCATCTCCCTGCCGGGCACGACCCGGCACTACTGCCCTAGAACCGCACAACGGAGTATTGCCATGAAACTGATTCCCTTCCTCGGCTTCAGCGGCCAGGCCCATGAGGCGATGGCGTTCTACGCCAAGGCGCTGGGTGGCCAGGTCACCTCGGAAATGAAGTACCGCGACATGCCGCCCTCCGACGGCTCGCCGGGCTGCAACGAGATGCCGCCGGAAACCCTGGACCACGTCGCGCACAGCCAGCTGGAGATCGGCAGCGCCATCGTGATGGCGGCCGACGGTCCCGGCGGCGGCGAGGGTGGCTCGACCACCATCAATGTCGACGTCGACAGCATCGAGGAAGCCGAGCGCGTGTTCGCGGCGCTGGCCGAAGGTGGCCAGGTGCAGATGCCGATTGCCGAAACGTTCTGGGCCCACCGCTGGGGCATGCTGATCGACCGCTACGGCAAGCCGTGGATGGTCAACTGCATGAAGCAGCCCTGATCCCCCTTTTTGTCATCCACAAGGAGCTTCACCGATGAGCGCACCACAACCGCAGATGATCTTCGTCAACCTGCCCGTGCAGGACCTGGGGAAGTCGAAGGCGTTCTTCACCGCGTTGGGCTACAGCTTCAATCCCACCTACACCAATGACGATGCGGCTGGCATGGTCATCAGCGAGAGCATCTACGTGATGCTGCTGACCCAACCTTTTTTCCAGCAGTTCACCAACAAGCCGATTGCCGATGCACACACTCACACGGAAGTGATCAATGCGCTCTCGGCCCCCAGTCGCAAGGCAGTTGACGAGTTGGTGGACAAGGCACTGGCTGCAGGTGCCAGCGAACCGCAGCCGGCGCGCGACTACGGCTTCATGTACCAGCGCGGCTTCCAGGACCTGGATGGCCATCTCTGGGAAATCGCACACATGGACGGCGAGCCGGGCTGACGGCCGCCGCAAGGGAGAACCCTCATGGCTTACGTGGATGCTTACGTGCTGCCGTGCCCACAGGACAAGGTGGCGGCCTACCGCCGCCTTGCCCGCAAGGCCGGTGCGGTGTGGAAGGACCATGGCGCGCTGCAGTACATGGAATGCGTGGCTGACGATGTGGAACCGGGCAAGAGCACCTCGTTCCCGCGTGCGGTCAAGGCAAAGCCGGGCGAAACGGTGATCGTCGCCTTCGTGGTGTTCCGTTCGCGCGCGGCGCGCGACCGCATCAACGCCAGGGTAATGGCCGACCCGCGGCTGGCGTCGCTGGGCCCGAAGGACATGCCGTTCGATACCAGGCGCATGTTCTGGGGCGGCTTCAAGCCGGTTGTTGAAGCGTGAGCTGCGGCGCTTGTGCGGGCCGGGCCTGCGTGCTGTGATCGGCGCATGCCCGATCCCGCACTGACGCAGCGTCTGGAAACCCTCTGGCGGATGGAATCGCCGGTGTTGATCGCGCGCCTGGCGCGGCTGCTCGGGGGCGATGTCGGCCGTGCCGAGGAGCTGGCCCAGGACACCTGGCTGGCCGCGCTGGAGCGCTGGCCGGAACAGGGCATCCCGGACAACCCCGGAGCCTGGCTGATGACCACTGCGCGCAACCGTGCCATCGATGTGCTGCGCCAACACCAGCGGGTGGCGCAGCAGCATGCGCAGTGGGGCGAGGAACTGCACCCAGCGGCGCTGCCGGCACCGGATGACAGCCAGGCGCTGGAGGATGATCTGGGTGACGATCTGCTGCGGTTGATGTTCGTGGCCTGTCATCCGGTGCTGCCGGCCGATGCGCGGGTGGCACTGACCCTGCGCCTGCTCGGTGGCCTGACCACCGTCGAGATCGCACGTGCGTTCCTGCAGCCCGAGCCGACCATCGCCCAGCGCATCGTGCGCGCCAAGCGCACCTTGGCGCAGAAGCAGGTGCCCTATGAGGTGCCGCGCGCGGACGCGATGCCCGAGCGGCTGGCTTCGGTGCTGGAGGCGATCTACCTGGTCTTCAATGAAGGTTACGCGGCCAGCGCCGGCGATGACTGGATGCGTCCGGCGCTGTGCGAGGAGGCACTGCGGCTCGCACGCATCCTGGCGCACCGGCTGCCGGTGCCGCCGGTGCTGGGCCTGCTGGCACTGATGGAACTGCAGGCATCGCGTGCTGCGGCACGGACCGACGCGCAGGGCGCGCCGGTGCTGCTGGACCAGCAGAACCGCGCGCGCTGGGACTGGCTGCAGATCGAACGCGGGCAGCAGGTGCTGGCCCGCGCGCTGGCCGCCGGTGGTGCTGATGATCCCTATGTATTGCAGGCGCGCATCGCCGCCTGCCATGCGGCTGCGCGTCGGGCTGAAGCCACCGACTGGCCACGTATCGCTTCGCTCTATACCCAGTTGCTGCGGGTGATGCCTTCGCCGGTTGTCGCTTTGAATCGGGTCGTGGCGGTGCTGCGCAGCGAGGGCGCGTTCGCTGCGTGGGCACAACTGCAGCCGCTGCTGGTGGATGCACGCCTGCGCGAGTACGCGCCCCTGCAGGTGGTGCGCGCGGAGATACTACAGGCGCTGGGGCGCGACCTCGACGCGCGTCAGGCTTTTGCCGAAGCCGCCAGACTCAGCCAGAACCAGGCGGAGCGGGGCCTGCTGCGCCAACGGGCCGGACTGCCGCCCCAGGAGTGACTGCGACGAACGCAGCACTTGTCGGCAGGCGCCTGAGCGGCTATGTTTCGCGCCCAGCGGACGCATCAGCGTCCGCATTCCGTGCGTATTGACCGAGGAGCGGTTGGATGTATTCAAGGACGAAGAGCGCATCGCGCGCTTTTGCGCGCCTGCTTGCCTGTGCCCTGTGCCTGGCCGTGTGGCCGATGGCCGCGCAGGCGGCTGACAAATCGCAGCAGGCCTACTGGGCCGGTTTTGCCTATACCGCGGATGCCGCTGCCGTGCAGGCGACCACGCCGCATGCGCATGCCGTGCTGGAAAAGCGCGGCCTGATCCCGCTGAACCAGACCCTGGCGCAGGCGCTCAAGCGCCGGCCGCCGGCGAACCTGGAGCTGATCGACCAGCCGGTGGCGATGCTCGACGGCACCACCAGCGCGACGGTGCTGGCCGCCGCACTGGACCGCGAACTGGTCTCGGTCGAGCCGATCGGCAACCAGTACAAAGTGCTGGTGGAAGTGGCCCTGCAGGCACTGTTCTTCGATTTCCGCGAGCGCCAGGTGATCGCGTCCTATCCGCTGACCCTGCAGCGCATCGACGTGCAGGATTACCGGCCGGACAACGACGATATCGACGCGATCGTCGCCGATCTGCTGTACGGCAGCGCCGATACCAGCCTGTCGCAGGTGCTGGCCGCCAGTCTCGCCCAGGCCAAGCTGCCCGATGCCGCCGTGCGTCGCCTGCAGGTCGGTGGCGTAACCCTGTCCGACGCGGTCCGCGCCAAGCTGCCCGACCCGAAGTGGGAAACCCCGCTGCGCGCCACGCTGGCCCATGAACTGTCCAAGACGCTGTCGTCCAATACCGGCGTCGGCCTGCTGCCGCCGGCCTCGGGCCAGGCGATCGGTGGTGCGATGGCCGCCCGCTTTGCCGACGGCAAGGTCTACCAGCTGAAGATCCCCGAGCCGGACTACGTCATCACTGTGCAGGTCGATGCGCTGAAGAACGGCGTCATCAATGAAACCCCGGCGATGAAGACGATGCTGTTCGGCGCATTCTTCACCGCCAAAGTGACCGAACCGTTCTCCGGCAAGGTCTATTTCGAACAGCCGCTGCGCAAGGGCGCCACCAAGGTGGTGCCGGTCACGCAGTGGCAGGTCGACCAGTGGTCGGCCAGCTACGAAACCCTGCTGGCCGGCTTCGATGCCTTCGCCGGCGCCGCCGCCAAGCGTGCCGATTCGCGCGCATGGCTGGACGAACAGAAGCCGGGCGGCCGCCCGTTGCAGCAGCAGACCCAAGCCCTCCAGGAGTTGATCAAGTCATGTCGTTGATGCGTACCATCCTGCTCATCCTCATCGCGCTGGTGGTGGCCTCGCCGGTCGCCGCGCAGACCGCGAGTTCGCGCGGTACCGGTTCGGCCAGCTACGGCCTGCGCCTGAGCGCCGACACCCGCGCCCAGGCCCTGAACAAGGCCAAGGTCAATGCACTGGAGGCGTACATCGCTGAAACCGGTGCGGCCAAGCTGCGCCTGTTCGAAGCCCGCCGCGCCGAGTTCATCGGCGAGATCGACCGTTATGTGCTCAGCGCCGTGCCGCTGTCGGACACCGAAGACAAGAAGGCCAAGACCTACACCGTCACTGTCCGCGCCGAGATCAACACCACGCTGCTGCAGACCAAGCTGGACGCAGGTTCGGCCGTGGCCGGTGCCACCGCCTCGCAGCGTTCGCTGCTGACCTTCCTGTTCATGGCACGCTCGCAGGACACCGTGCAGTCGTTCCAGGACAAGGAATACCGCCGCGTCGACGCCAGCAGCAGCTACAGCGAGAACACCCGTGAAGGCGACAGCTTCCGTAGCAACTCGGTCAGCACCAACGGCAGCATCAACCAGAACGGTTCGGTGTCGGTCACCAGCGGTGGCAGCACCACCCAGCGCAGCGACAACATCAGCTGGAAGGTGGCCAACGCCGCTGAAGTGAACACTGCGATGACCGGTGCCTTCAGCGCCGCCGGCTACGAAGTGGTTGAAGCCGAGTACGTGGAAGGCGAATCGCGCGGCCTGCTGAGCATCGAGCGCATCCGCAAGGACTTCAGCACCGGCAACGACCTGTCTGCCGCCACCCTGCGCGATACCGCCAACGGCATCCGTGCGGCCAACATCCCCTACATCGCCGTCGGTACCCTGGACGTCGGCATGCGCGACCGCGATCCGGCCAGCGGCAACACCCGCGTGTTCGTCACGGTCACCGGCAAGGTGCTGGACGTGACCGGTCGTTTCCCGCGCACCGTGTCGTCGGTGGGCCCGGTGCAGTTCTCCGGCACCGGCCCGAATGAAACCGTGGCCCGTACCAATGCCCTGCAGCTGGCTGCCGAGAAGGCCGCCCAGCAGATGATCAACGAACTGAACGTCAAGGCAGTCCGCTGATCCGCCACCCGGTGGGTGCCGAGCTCGCTCGGCATCGCGCTGGGGTTACCGATTCCCACGTGCCGCTTCGCGGCCGTCTCTCCCAAAGGACACTCATATGATCCGCAATACCGCTCTTGTCGTGGCCATCGCTGCCGCCACCCTGTCGATGCCGGCCCACGCGGGCCTGGGCAAGCTGAAGGACCTGGCCGGTGCCGCCACCGGCACCTCCAGCAGCAGCGCCTCCAGCGCCGCCGCTCCGGACGAAGCCGCGCAGGAAGCGCTGGTGCGTCGTTTCGTCAGCTCGCAGTCGCACTCGCTGCAGGCCCAGACCTCGTTCGCCCGTGCCTTCGGCCTGGCCGAGCAGGTGCAGCTGCTGGAAGCCGAGCGCCAGGCGCTGTCGTCGGGTTCGGTCAGCGTCGATGCGATGAAGAAGTCGGTGTCGGTCAGCGAAGCTGCGCAGGCCGCGATCAACGAGCGCCAGGCCGCTCAGCCGGAACTGAACGCTGAATCCAAGCAGCACTACGCCGAAGGCCTGGTCTCGCTGCTGGCGTCGGCAGCCGAAGCACAGAAGCTGGGCGGCGAAGCCAGCAGCTTCACCGCCGGCATGAAGAACCTGGGCGCGACCCAGCTGGCCACCGTTGGCCGCAAGCTGGCAGCGGGCGCATGGGTGGCCAAGGAATCGCCGGGCTTCATCCAGGGCCTGTACGGTTCGACCAAGTCGGCCGTGACCTTCGCCAGGAAGAGCAAGGTGAAGGTGCCGTCCAACGCCGACTCGATGCTCGACTCGATCTGATCCGAGGCGAATCTCCATGCGTATGACAACCCGTTTGATCGGCCTGGGCCTGGCCGCCGCGCTGCTTGCAGCCTGCGGCAAGCAGGACACCCCGGCCGCCGCGCCCGCCAAGGACAAGGCAACCAGTGCACTGGCCAGCAATGCGCCAGTGGAAGCAGCGCCCCTGCGTGGCACGCCGGATTTCGGCGGCACCACACAGGTCGCGCGCGAAGCCGACGGCATCGGCAGCACCCCGGAACTGGCGGTGCTGGCGGCGCTGCAGTCGGCCGTGGCGCAGGTCAACGGCGTACGCGTGGCCAGCCAGATGCAGGGCCTGCGTGCAGGCCTGCATGTGGATGTGGATGGCGAACACGTCGGCGATATCCGCGCCGACGCGTTCACCCAGCAGATGATCGCCGGCTCGCAGGGCGCGGTGCTGGGCTATGAAATCCTGTCGCAGGATGAAGTGCGGCAGCTGGACGAGGAAACCATCGCCCGCGTGCGCGCCAGCGATGAAGGCTGGAGCTTCAAGGGCTCGGCGTCGGCCACTGCGTCCGGCGAAGCCTCGGCCAAGAGCGGTTCGGCCTCGGCCAGCGTCAGGGAAAGCTACGACGAGAAGGTCAGCGTCGATGCCAAGCGTGGTGCAAGCTCGTTCGATTCCGACGTGACCCACCGCAGCATGCGCAGCTACTGGAAGGTGCGCGTGCGTGCACAGATCGCCCAGTACCGCGCACCGGACGAGCAGGGCAAGCCGAAGATCGTGGTTGCACTGCCGCGCACCAAGGCCGGCAGCTACGCCGTAGGCGATGGCCGCGTGGATGCCGATGAAGTGGCCGACGCGATCCGTGCGCGCCTGTCCGACACGCTGACCCAGACCCAGCGCTTCATCGTGCTGGACCGCGAGTTCGGCGACGAACTGCAGGCCGAGATCGACCACATCAACAGCGGCAACGTGCGCCTGCAGGACACCGCGCGCGTGGGCCAGCAGCTGGCGACCGATCTGATCCTGATACCGACCATCGAACGCTTCGAGTACCCGCGCAGCGTGCGCAACCTGCGCATGTCCGACCGCCAGGTGACCTCGTACTCCGGTGGCGGCCGCATCACCCTGCGCCTGATCAACGCCACTACCGGCCAGGTGGTGATGTCCGACAGCTTCGACCACCAGCTGGCCTCGACCGGCCCCAGCACCCTGCCGCGCGTGGTCAACGGCCGCAACATGGCCGCGGCGATGATGGAATCGCTGTCGGGCCAGATCGGCACCAGCATCGTCACCACGCTGTTTCCGGTGTCGGTGGTCTCGGTGGACGGTGACCAGGTGGTGCTGAGCCAGGGCGGTGACACCGTGCAGGCCGGCCAGCGCTGGCAGGCCGTGCGCCTGGGCGAAGAACTGAAGGACCCGCAGACCGGCCGCTCGCTGGGCCGCAGCGAACACCCGTGCTGCACCATCCGCATCGACCGCGTGGCCGCACAGACCTCGTACGGCACCATCGAAGACGGCGTCGACGCGATGCGCGGCGGTTTCCGCCCGGGCCAGATCGAACTGCGCCAGAAGCTGGGCAGCAAGCCGGCCGCCGCCGCCGCAGGTGCGACTGCCTCGGCCGCTCCCGCAGCTGCCGCACGCCCGGCCGCCAAGCCGAAGCCCAAGCCCGCTGCCGCGCCGGCCGAAGACCCGAACTGGTAACAGGCTCAAGCAACACACCGATGGGGTCAGAGCCCTTTCCCGCCGGGAAAGGGATCTGACCCCTTCGTGTTTTCCATGCGTGTCGACCAAGGTCGACACCTACCAACAGCACCGGGAAGCTGTCGAAGGCGGGGTGGGTCCGGTTGCGGGGGTGTCCGCGGCATGGATGCCGCGGCCAAGCCCCCAAGGACGGGTCTACGGCGTCCCCCGCAACCGGACCCACCCCGCCATCCCACCGAATGCCTGCTTCTGCTGTTGCTGTTGCCCTGGCATCGGCAGGTGCAGGGCGCAGCCCTGCCGAATCCCATTACACTCCAGAAGGATTTCCTGCTGGAGAGAGCAATGAAACGAGTAGCACTGGGCCTGCTGGCCCTGTCGGTGTCGAGCGCACTGATGGCGGCCACCCCGAAATTCGATGGCGCGCGGATCTCCGCCGACGTCAAGGAACTGGCCTCCGACGCCTACGAAGGCCGCTCCCCGGCCACCGCCGGCGAAGAAAAGACCATCGCCTTCCTCAGCAAGCAGTTCGCCGACGCCGGCCTGCAGCCGGGCGGCGACCTCAAGGACGGCAAGCGCCTGTGGACCCAGGCCGTGCCGCTGCGCAAGGGCGACATCGTCGGCGCGCCGCAGTTGGCATTGCACCAGGGAGGCAAGACCCTGCCGCTGGAACAGGGCAAGCAGATTGCCGTGCGCGCCGCCATGAACGGGGCCAGCAACGTCGACATCAGCAAGGCCCCGCTGGTGTTCCTCGGTTACGGCGTGAAGGCCCCGGAGCGCAACTGGGACGACTTCAAGGGCGTGGACCTGAAGGGCAAGATCGCCGTCGTGCTGATCAACGACCCGGACTTCGAGACCGGCCAGGGTGACTTCGACGGCAAGGGCATGACCTACTACGGCCGTTGGACCTACAAGTACGAAGAAGGCGCCCGACAGGGTGCGCTGGGCGTGCTGATCGTGCACGAGACCGCACCGGCGTCGTACGGCTGGGCGACGGTGGCCGGCTCCAACACCAACACCATGTTCGACGTGGTGCGCGACAACCCGGCCGACAGCCACCCGCTGCTGGAAGGCTGGATCCAGCGCGACCTGGCCGTGGAGCTGTTCCGCTCGGCCGGGCAGGACTTCGAGGCGCTGAAGAAGAAGGCGCAGCAGCGCGACTTCACCCCGGTGCCGCTGACCGGCGCCAGCCTGGACGCGAAGTACGCGGTGAAGACCGAAGTGATCACCTCGCACAACGTGGCCGCACGCCTGGAAGGCAGCCGCCACCCGGACGAGACCATCGTCTACAGCGCGCACTGGGACCACATCGGCGTGGGCGAGCCCGACGCGCGTGGCGACCGCATCTTCAATGGCGCACTGGACAACGCCAGTGGCACCGCCTCGCTGATCGAACTGGCCCGTGGCTTCGCCAAGGCCAAGCGTCCGGAGAGGTCAGTGCTGTTCCTGGCGGTCACCGCCGAGGAAAAGGGCCTGCTGGGTTCGGAGTACTACGCCACCCATCCGCTGTATCCGCTGGAAAAGACCGTGGCGGTGATCAACATGGACGGCATGGCGCCGTTCGGGCCGTCGCGTGACTTCGGCATCTACGGTGCCGCGCGTTTCGAGCTGCTGGACCAGCTGAAGGACGTGGCCAAGGGCTGGGATATCCGCTACACCCCGGACCCGAAGCCGGAAGCCGGCCTGTTCTTCCGCTCCGATCACTTCCCGTTCGCCAAGCGTGGCGTTCCGGCCCTGTCGTGGTCGGCCGGCCAGGACTGGGTGGACGGCGGGGTGGCCGCAGGCAAGAAGGCCTCCGAGGACTACACCGCCAAGCGCTACCACCAGCAGGGCGACGAATGGCAGCCGGACTGGGTGTTTGCCGGTGCCGCCCGCGACCTGGAAGTGCTGTACACGCTCGGCAACCAGCTGGCCAACACGCGCAGCTGGCCGAACTGGAGCAAGGACGAATCGTTCCGCGCCGTGCGTGACGCCAGCGCCGACCAGCGCAAGTAAGGGCATGCGCCGGGTTCGCCCGGCGCCTCCCGGGTAGTGCCGGCCGCTGGCCGGCATCCCTGTGATGCATGCGGAGAAAGTGGGGAGTCGGCCAGCGGCCGGCACTACCAGATGGCTTTCCATCCCCGCTTTTCCGGCCTTCGTCGCAGCCCGCTTGTTTGCCCGGCGGGCCGCCCTATGCTCGGCTCACCCCCTTCCTCCAAGGCGCCGCCGTGTTCGCCAGCCTCTCTCTCCTGATCCGCCACCTGCTGGCCTGGGCCGCCGCGCTGGTTGTCGCCGGCATGGTCTGGAGCGGCATCTTCAGCGGCATGAACGATGGCCCGGGCTGGGTGTTCGGCCTGCTGGCGATGTTCCTGATGATCTCCGCGCTGGGCAGCGCGATTACCCACGTGCGCCGGGTCTGGCTGGTGGCCGGCCGATTGGATTCGACCACGTTGTCCGGGCGCCAGCGCCGCCAGGTGGAACTGCCGATGGATGCCGGCCAGGCCTATGCCGTGGTGGAAGCGGCAATTGCCGAACTTCCGCGCGTGGAAGACGTGGAAAGCTCGGCCGGCAGCCTGCAGGTGCGCGCCTACGTGCGCCGGGTGGACCTCTGGAATGGCCGCCAGCCGTCGCGCTGGAACCTGCCGGCGCGGCTGGCGATCAAGCGCAACAGCGTGCTGGCGACGGTCACGCCGGGGCAGGGCACCAGTACCGTCACTCTGCTGTTCGAACCGGATGCCGGTTGGTGGGCCGATCTGCTGGCGCTGGATGAGGGCAGCAACTTCGAGAACGCCGAAGCGGTTACCCGCGCGATCAGCCGCCGCGTGGCCGACCAGCGCCGCGATGAGCAGGCCGCGGCCGAACAGACCCAGGTGGAAAAGGAACTGTCGGTCGCGCGCTTGAACCTGCTCCATGCGCAGGTGGAGCCGCACTTCCTGTACAACACGCTGGCCAACGCGCAGGTGCTGACCCGCACCGACCCGGCACGTGCCGAGCAGATGCTGGGCCACCTTATCCAGTACCTGCGCAGCTCGTTGCCGCAGGTGGACGAGTCGGTGTCGACGCTGGGGGTGGAGCTGGAACGCACGCGCGCCTACCTGGAGATCCTGCGCATCCGCATGGGCGCACGGTTGGCGGTGGAAGTGCAGGTACCGAATGAGCTGCATGGCGTGCACCTGCCGGCGATGGCACTGCAGACGCTGGTGGAGAACGCGATCAAGCATGGCCTGGAGCCCAAGCCCGGCGGTGGCACGATCTGGATCCTGGCGCGTGGCTTCGATGACCATGTGACCGTGACCGTCGCCGACGACGGGCTCGGTTTCGGCCAGGGCACCAGCGGCACCGGCATCGGCCTGAAGAACCTGCGCGAACGCCTGCGCCTGACCTGTGGCGAGCAGGCCGGCGTGGCGATCGTTGCCAACTTCCCCAGCGGTGTGGCCGCAACCATGACCTTGCCGCAGACACACAAGGAGCGCAGCCATGCCGCTTGAAGCCCTCATTGCCGAAGACGAGGAACTGCTGCGGCAGTCACTGGTGGAACAGCTGCGCCGGTTGTGGCCGGAGCTGAAGCTGGTGGCCGAGTGCGAGGACGGCGCCAGTGCGCTGGAGCAGCTGGCCGAGACGCAGCCGGACATCGCGTTCCTCGACATCCGCATGCCCGGCATCAGTGGCATCGAAGTTGCGCGTTCGCTGTCCGAGCTGAGCCCGCGCACCCAGGTGGTGTTCGTCACCGCCTATGACCAGTACGCCATCGACGCGTTCGAGCAGGGCGCGATGGATTACCTTCTGAAGCCGGTCAGTGACGAACGCCTGCTGGCGACGCGTGAGCGCATCCTGTCGCGGCTGCCATCGACGCGCCAGGATGACGCCGTGCTTGAACGCCTGCTGCAGCGGCTGGGTCCATCGCAGGGTGCTGCCGAGCGCCCGCCGCTGGCCTGGATCACCGCCAGCAACGGCCGCGAGACGCAGCTGATCATGCTGGAAGATGTCGCCTACTTCCGTGCCGACAACAAGTACACCACCGTGGTCACCGCTGCCGGCGAGAGCCTGTTGCGCACACCATTGCGCGAACTGCTGGAAGTACTCGACCCGCAGCACTTCCGCCAGATCCACCGCTCGACCATCGTCAACATGAAGGCTGTGGCGGCGGTCAGCCGCGACGATACCGGGCGCGGTGTGCTGCGGCTGCGGGGCCGGACGGAAACACTGGTTGTCAGCCAACCATTCATGAGCCTGTTCCGCGGCATGTAGCCGCACCGCACTTTTCCGCTACCAGGAGCATTGCATGCGTCTTTTCCTGCTTGCAGGCCTCGCTGCACTGGCGCTTGCCGGTTGCCAGAAGTCCACCGAAACCGCGATCACCCGCACCACTGCCAATGGCGTGGACACGCTGTACAGCAAGCGCACGGTAGTGGACGGCGTGGCGCGTTTTGAGTGCATGGCCAGCCGCAGCGGTCAGTGCCATTACCTGTTGCTGGACCCGGCCTGTCGTCCTGACGCCGCGTGTGCGAAAGCGCTGATACGGTCGTTCGCGTTGGCGGTCGGCACCACTCAGGAGTTCAGGGACCTGCCGAAGGGCTTCGCCCAGTGCGTCAGCGAGGATCGGAAAGAACAATGCCACCGTGAGTGATCACGGTGGCATTGTGGGTCCCCCCGCTTCCCTGAAGGGTCAGTAGGCAGGCTGCAGTGTCAGGTCGTGGTGGTGCTCGTTCTCGCCCACGTGGTTGAGGCGGCCGACCAGTTCGGAGTGCTGCTTCATGCGCCCGATCTCGGTCATGATGCGGATGTCCTCGTGGCGCAGCTCGCGCTTGGCGGTGACCGCCTGCTTGTAATCGAGTACTTCCGGGTAATGCTCGGCCAGTTCCAGGGCCTCGGCCACGTGCTCGACGCTGTCGGCCTTGGAGCTGATGCGTGCGCGACTGTTGAACGCCTTCATCCAGCGCTCGAAACCGGCCTGCTGATCGAACATGTTGGCCATGAACCAGATCACGAACAGGATCGAGACCCACGAGCCGAACACGACTACCACGCGGGTGAACGTGATATGGAAGTCGTCACGCCACAGGTAGTTGGCGATCAGGCCAAGAATCAGCAGCGAGGCCGCCTGCCAGCCGACGATCGAGGCGATCAGCCATTGGCACTTGGCCTGCGCCAGCACGGCTACTTCATCGCGGATCTGCTGCTCGCTGAGATTGCGCCAATGCGCAACCTGTTTATCGAACGGGCTGCTGTAGAGCTCGTTGTCGCGAAGCAGAATTCCCAAACCCTTGAACAAAGCAATCATGGCTGGCTCCTTGTGGAACGTGCGTCGATCAGCATTGGACGGTGTGGCGAGTCCAGTTCTAGCACTTCCAGCGAGCCGTGCAATGGGCGCAATGCCAAGCCGCGTAAGGGCCTTCTCTGAATCGGTGAATGTTGCTGCATCGCAGCATCGAGGCCGGAGCCTGCGACAGGATGTCGCAGGGTGAAATGTGCTGCGGCCGCACATGAAACCGTGGCTGAGTGCGAAGACTCGCCGCCGGCGTCGTGATCGCCCAGAATCGGGGCTGACCGCGCAACTCGCGGCCACTCTTTCGCTTTTCCTGGACCTGCGATGCCGGCTCTGCTGCAGCGACTCTCCCGCCCCGTCACCGCGCCGATCCGGCGCTGGGTACTGGAGGCCTTCCCGCGTGGCCAGAGCGGCATCGATTACGACCAGCCGCTGGGTGACCCGGGCTGGTTTGGACCTGACAGCGTGACCTGGCGCCTGCACGCCGAGTTCCCCTCGATGCTGGCCGGGGGCCTGTGTGCGCTGATGCTGCAGACCCTGCATCCGCGCGCGCTGGCCGGGGTCTACGACCACTCCAATTTCCGCCAGGACCTGGTGGGCCGCCTGCGTCGCACCACCGCGTTTGTCGCCGGTACCAGCTATGCACCCAGCGGGGAGGTAGAGGCGCTGGTGGCCAAGGTGCGCCGCATCCATGCACAGATCCGCGGCCAGACCGCGCAGGGCGAGCCCTACGCGGCGGACGATCCACAACTGCTGACATGGGTGCACGTGACTGAGGCGTTTGGTTTCCTGCAGGGCTTCCGTCGCTACGGGCGCGAGGTGCCGGCGTACATCGCCGACCGCTACTACGACGAGTACCGCCGCGTGGCCGAGGCACTGGGTGCGGTGGATGTGCCGCGCAGTGAAGCCGAGGTGGCAGCGTACTTCTGCGCGCGGCAACCGGAGCTGCGTGTGGACGAGCGCTCGCGTGAAGTGCTGGAGGTGTTGTCCGGCGTGCGCCTGCCGGTACCGGTGCCGGGGCTGTCGCGCGAGGTGTTCCTTGGCGCCGGTGCGGCACTGCTGCCGGACTGGGCCGAAGGCATGCTTGAACGCAGCGGCCGCCAACGTGCGCAGGCGGCCGCTTCAGCGAAGCTGATGCAGGGTATGGCGCCGCTGTTCCGCCGTGCGCTGCCCGATGGCCTCGCCAGCCGCGCCTGTGCGCGCATGGGCGTGCCGGTGTCGGTGCTGCGCGAGTGGCCCACCGTTCCCCGGTAGGTGCCCACCTTGGTTGGCACGCGCTGCGCGACAAAGCTTCATCCACGCATGGCGTGGATCTACTGATGCCATGGTTCTGGTTGGCACGCGTTGCGCGCGATGCCGCAGAAGGGCCAACCAAGGTTGGCCTCTACCAGAGCGGATGCCGCAGTAGATCCACGCCATGCGTGGATGGGCCTCACCCGGCCGACTTCAAGCCACGCAACAGCATTTCCAGCGCCGTCGTCGCCTGCCGCAGGCGCGCGTCGCCATCCTCGCCCTCTGCAATCCAGAACGCGGCCTCGGCCAGGCTGCCGTAGATCAGCGATGCCAGCGCCTGCGCATCCACCGGCATCGCTACGCCCTGCGCGATCAACTGTTCGATCAGGCGCTGCATCGAGTGCACGCAGTGGCGCTGCGATTCCGGTGAGGCGCCACCCAGCACCGCGCGCGCGTCACGCAGCACGATGCGCTGGATCTCCGGCTCCAGCGCCATCTCCAGATAGGCACGGCAGCGCTGTACGAAACCGTCCCAGGCATCATCCGCGCCATCGCTGATCGCCTGCAGGCGCAGGTCGGTCTCGGCATCGAGCTGGGCGACCACCGCGGCCAGCAGGCCCTTCTTGTCGCCAAAGTGGTGGTAGAGCGCACCCCGGGTCAGGCCGGCTTGGGCGGTCAGGTCATCCATCGAGGTGGCGGCATAGCCATGCTCGCTGAACACGCGGCGGGCGGTGGCCAGCAGGCTGGCACGGGTTTCTTCCATCTCGGCGCGGGTGCGACGGACCATCCGGAACTCCTTACATACGCAGTGCATGATTGTTTACATACGGCGCGTATGAATGTAGCCTCTTATTCATACGCTCTGTATGTATTGTCGTGGCGCCGGGAGCGCCAGGCAAGCCGCTGCCCTGGAGATCCCGATGGCCACCCCCTACCGCGACCTGTTCGCCGCCCCCGGCACCGCCGGCCTCGCCCTGGCCGGCCTGCTGGCCCGCCTGCCGCTGCCGATGACCGGCATCGGCATCATCACCCTGCTGTCGCAGCTGCGCGGCAGCTATGCCTTGGCCGGTGCGGTGTCTGCCACCTTCGTGCTGACCTACGCGCTGCTGTCGCCGCAGGTATCGCGCTGGGTCGACCGGCGCGGGCAGGGCAGGGTGCTGCCATGGGCTACTGCGGCCAGTGCGGCAGGGTTGTTGCTGCTGCTCGCGTGCACGCTGCTGGCTGCGCCAGACTGGGCGCTTTTCGTCGCCGCCATGCTGGCTGGATGCATGCCCAGCGTGTCCGCAATGGTGCGCGCACGCTGGACTGCGATCCATCGCGGTCGCCCGCAGCTGCAGACCGCGTATTCGCTGGAGACCGTGTTCGATGAGGTGACCTTCATCGTCGGTCCACCGTTGTCAGTGGGGCTGTCGGTGGCGGTATGGCCACAGGCCGGCGTACTGGCGGCCGCCCTGTTGCTGGTGGTCGGCGTCGCCGCATTGGTGCTGCAGCGGGGCACCGAGCCGCCGCTGCAGCAGCACGAAGGTGCAACTCCGTCGGGCTCGCTGCTGCGGCACACGGAGATCCGCCTGCTGGCGTTGCTGATGCTGGCGATGGGCGTGATTGTCGGTACGGTCGACATCACCAGCGTGGCCTTCGCCGAACAGCGGGGGCAGCCGCTTGCCGCCAGCCTGGTGCTGTCGGCCTATGCGCTGGGCAGCTGCGCGGCGGGCCTGCTGTTCGGGGCACTGAAGCTGCAGGCACCGTTGCGGCGCCTGTTGCTGGCCGGCGCAGTGGCCACCGCACTGACCACGTTGCCGCTGCCGTGGGTCGGCAGCCTGCCCGCGCTGGCCGTGGCGGTGCTGCTGGCCGGGGTGTTCTTCGCGCCGACGATGATCGTGGCGATGTCGCTGGTCGAACAACGCGTACCCGAATCGCGCCTGACCGAGGGCATGACCTGGCTGCTGGCCGGATTGAACATCGGCGTGGCGCTGGGCGCGGCGCTGTCCGGGCAGAGCGTCGATGCGGGGGGCGTGCGCAGCGGCTTTGTCGTTGCACTGGTGGCAGGCGGGGGCGTGCTGCTGTTGGCCGTTCTCGCGCGACGTGCCTTGCGCCCGGCTGCCGCATCCACCCCTGAAGGCATCATCCCGTGAGCGCTTCATCGCCTGCGCATGCCGCGCCTGTGCATCGCCATCCGTGGCGGGCGGTTTCTGCGGTTGGCCTCGCCACCTTCTCGGTGGTCACCACCGAAATGCTGCCGGTGGGCCTGCTGACCCCTGTCGCCGAAGATCTCGGCGCGTCCACCGGCACCGCCGGCCTGATGATCTCGCTGCCGGCCCTGCTGGCGGCCCTGTTCGCACCGCTGGTGGTGATCGCAGCCGGTGGCATCGATCGTCGTCGCATCCTGTGCGTGCTGCTGGGGCTGCTGCTGGTCGCCAACGTTGCTTCGGCGCTGGCACCCGGCATCGGCTGGCTGCTGGCCGCGCGCGTACTGGTGGGGTTCTGCATGGGCGGGATCTGGGCCATCGCTGGTGGGCTGGCAGCACGCCTGGTCCCGGCGCATCGCATCGGCCTGGCCACCTCGATCATCTTCGGGGGCGTGGCCGCAGCATCGGTTCTGGGGGTGCCGCTGGGTGCACTGATCGGCGACGCCCTGGGCTGGCGCTTCGCGTTCGCAGCGATGGCGCTGTTCAGTGCGGCGGTGATGCTGCTGCAACTGTGGGTGGTTCCCGCGTTGCCGGTGGTGGCGTCGGTGCGCCCGGCGCAGTTCGTGCGGCTGCTCGGCCACCGTGGCCTGCAGCGCGGCCTATGCCTGACGCTGCTGCTGGTAGCAGGTCACTTCATTGCGTTCACCTATGTACGCCCGTTGCTGACCCTGCGATCGGGCGTGGATGCCGCTTGGATCGGCGCGCTGCTGTTCGCCTATGGCATGGCGGGCATCGCGGGCAACTTCATCGCCGGACCACTGGCCGCTCGTCACCCGCGCGGCATGCTGCTGGCGATCTCTTGCGGCCTGCTGCTGACGCCGTTGTTGTTCCTGTGGCTGGGCGACACACCCTCCGGCGGCATTGTGGTGCTGTTGCTGTGGGGCCTGGCCTATGGCGGCGTGTCGGTCGGCCTGATGAGCTGGATGATGAAGGCAGTCCCGCACGCGGTGGAGATCGCCACCGCGCTGTATGTCGGTGTGTTCAATATCGGCATCGCAATGGGCGCGTGGGGCGGTGGACGGCTGCTGGATGGCGTGGGCCTGCATGCGAATCTGTGGGTCGCGGCCGGGCTTGCCATGGTTGCCACGCTGGTGATTGCCACAACGCGCCGGTAGATCCACGCCATGCGTGGATGGCTTGTAGTCCTGTAGATATGCCGACCAACGTCGGCATCCACCCGAGCGGGGCATTTGCCAGCCAAGGTTGGCAGCTACCGGGAAATGAAACGGGCGCCTCGCGGCGCCCGTTCCGGTTACATCACCACACCTTGACCCGCTTGTCCGGGGCCAGGTACAGCTTCTGGCCTTCCTTCACCTCGAACGCCGGATACCAGGCGTCGATGTTGCGCACGGTGAGTGCGCGGAACTGGCCTGGTGCATGCACATCGGTCAGCAGCGAGTTGCGCAGCGCCTGCTCGCGGCTCTTGCTGCGCCACGCCTGGGCGAAGCCGAGGAAGAAGCGCTGGTCCGGCGTGAAGCCTTCCAGGGTCTGGCCCGGCTTGCCCTGCAGCGACAGCTGGTAGGCATCGTAGGCAGTGCCCAGGCCGGCCACGTCGGCGATGTTCTCGCCCAGGGTCAGCTTGCCGTTCACATGCACGCCCGGGAACGGCTCGTAGCTGCTGAACTGCGCGGCCAGCGCATCACCGGCAGCGTTGAACTGCTTCAGGTCCTCGGCGGTCCACCAGTTGTGCAGCTTGCCGGTCTCGTCGAACAGCGCGCCGGCGTTGTCGAAGCCATGGCTGATCTCATGGCCGATCACCGCGCCGATCGCACCATAGTTCACTGCGTCGTCGGCGGCACCGTCGAAGAACGGCGGCTGCAGGATCGCGGCCGGGAACACCAGGCGATTTTCCAGCGGCACGTTCATCGCATTGATGGTCTGCGGCAGCATCGCCCACTCACTGTGGTCGACCGGCTTGCCCAGCTTGGCGATGTTGCGCTGGTATTCGAACAGCTCGGCGCGCTGTGCGTTGCCGAGCGCGTCATCGCGGCGGATCTCCAGGCCGGTGTAATCACGCCACTTCTCCGGGTAGCCCATCCCCACGGTCAGGCCGGCGACCTTGGCCTTGGCATGCGCCTTGGTCTGCGGCGACATCCACGACAGTGCGTCAATGCGCTTGGCGAAGGCGGCGATGATGTTCTTCGCCATTTCGTCCGCACGCTCCTTGGTCCTGGCGTCGAAGTGCTTCTCGACATAGCGCTTGCCGATGGCCTCGCCGACAGCATGGTTGGCATCATCCACGGCGCGCTTCCAGCGATCGCTCTGCTGCGGCGTGCCGCTCAGCGCGGTGCCATGGAAGGCGAAGCGGGCGTCGGCGAACTTCTTCGGCAGGTAGGCGGCGGCACGGTCCAGTGCGTGGAAGGCCAGGTAGTCCTTCCACACCTCCAGCGGTTCGGTGGCGACCAGCCTGGACAGGCCGGCCACGGCCTTGGGCTGCCACACGATGAAGTCCTGCTGCTCGCCCAGCGCGGCCGCATCAAGGAAGGCGTTCCAGTCCATGCCCGGTGCCTTGGCGTTGAAATCGGCCTGGGTCCACGGATTGGCACCCTTGGTCACGTCGTTGGTTTCTTCCTGGGTGGCATGCGCCTGCGCGATCTTCGTCTCCAGCGCAAGGATGCGCTGTGCCTTGCCGGCCGGGTCGGCCACGCCGGCCAGCTGCAGCATCTGCGCGATGTAGCCCTGGTACTGCTTGCGCAGTTCGGCCATGCGGCCGCCGCCCAGGTAGAAGTCGCGGTCGGGCATGCCCAGGCCGCCCTGCACGAGGTACGGCGCGGTGCGGTCCGGCTGCAGCATGTCGACCGAGACCCACAGGCCGAACAGGCGGTCGGTGTAGAAGTTGGTGGCATTGAGCAGGTCGACGTCGGCGCGCATCTCGCCGCCGAGGGCACGTGCCAGGCCAGCCTTGTCGGCGATGGTCTCGATGGCCTTCAGCTGCGGCTGCACCGGGGCGATGCCGTGCTGCTCGATGCCGGCTTCGTCCATGTAGGCGGCGTAGTAGTCGCCGATCAGTTTGTCGTCACCGCTGGCCTGCGCATTGCCGGCCGCACCCTCGAGGATGGCGCGGGTGTCGGCCAGGGTCTTTTCAGCGATGACGTTGAAGCTGCCGAAGCGCGAACGGTCGGCCGGAATCTCGGTGTTCTTCACCCAGGTGCCGTTGGCGAAGCCGAAGAAGTCATCGCCGGCCGCGATGCTGCGGTCCATGCCGCTGGCATCGAAGCCGAAGCTGCCCAGCATCGGCTTGGCGGCAGCGGGTGCAGCCTCGGCGGGCTTGGCGGTGCCAGCGGCCGGATCGGCCGGACGGTCGCAGGCAGCCAGGGACAGGCTGGCAACGATGGCCAGTGCCAGGGTGGGACGGCGCAGCTTGGACATGGACTTCTCTTGCAGCGGAAAACCCCAAGTCTAATCCGCCGCAGCCCGGCTGGCCGTCCCCGTGGCTGGCCGGTCCTGTGCAGGATCTGGCTGAACGCGCCGAAGCGATCTTCACGCCGTCACCGGGGTGGTGCATGCTGGGCCCTGGAGCCCTGCGCGGACACGGGGAGGTGGCCATGCAGGACGGGGTCAGGCGTCAAGAATGGCGTCCGCCGGCCGTTGAGGTCGGGGATGTGGAGGATTCGTTCGCGCATGAAGCCAGCCGACTGCACAAGGAAGATCGACCGATGCCCGCGTTGAAGCGGGCGTTGGCCCGTCCGTTGCGCGCCATCACCTGGGGCGGCGTGCTGCTGGGCCTGTTGCTGGTGGCCGGATTGGCCACCATGCTGGCCAACGACCATCACCGCCGCCTGGAGGCCGCGCAGCGGCAGAGCCGGGCGCTGGCGGTGGGGAGCGAGCGCCTGCTGGCGCTGGAACTGCGCAATCTGGAGCGGGCGATGACCGGCATCGCCGGCGATGCCGGTGAGTTGTTCCGCAGCGTGCCGTCACAGGCCCCGGTACTGCTGGATGCGGCCATCGGTGGCGTGCTGCGCCGCCACGCTGAACTGCACAGCATCGTGGTGTTGGACCGCCACGGGCGCGCGCTGACCGCCGGGCGCGGCGACCTGCAGCTGCCGCTGTGGACCGACCCGCTGCGCCGGGGGCAGGGCAGTGCCCTGTACATCGGCCCGCCGCAGCGGGCCAGCGATGGCGACTGGGTGGTGCCGCTGGCACTGCCGATGGCCGGTGAACGCTGGCTGTTGGCGCGGCTGCGCTGTGGTGAACTGCAGCGCATCGCCGGCGGCCTGGATGTTGGTCCCAACGGGCTGGTCTCGATCACCGACGCCGAGGGTTACATGCTGGCGCGCGTGCCCGATCCGCATGGCACGGTCGGTCGCCGCTACGACCTGCCGCGGCGTGACCTGCTCGGCAAGCAGGCGGTGGTCGAGCTCGGCAGCCTGCCCGGCGTGGTCGATGGTGTACCGCGCATCACGACCATCAGTACGCTCGACCGCAGCCCGCTGGCGGTGCAGATCGGCCTGGCCGATGAGGACGTGCTGGCACCCTGGTGGCCGTACCTGCAGGCATCGGTGGCGATCGTGCTGGCCTACATCGTGGTGCTGCTGGTGCTGCTGTATGCGGTGCGCCGCAGTACCCGCAGCCAGCAGGCGATGGCCGAGGAACTGAAGGCGGGTCATGCCGAGCTGCGTCTGGCCCATCAGGTCGGGCGTGTCTGCACGTGGTACGTGGATGAGGACGCCGCGCTGCTGCGCTGGTCCCCCCTGGCGCGCGAGATCTTCGGCGTGCAGACCGATGCGCTGCCGGTAGCCGACTTCTTCGCTCGCGTGCATCGCGATGATGCCGCGCGCCTGCAGCAGGCTTTCGACCAGGCCTTTGCCGGCGGCGCAGTGCTCGACCAGGTGTTCCGCCTGGTGCTGCCCGGTGGTGAAGTACGCTGGGTGGGCGCGCGCGGACAGCGGGTGGAGGTGGCCGACAGCGAACGACGCATGATCGGCGCGTTGACCGACCTGAGCGAACGCTACCAGGCGCGCGAGCAGATGAGCGAAGTGGAACGCCGCTTCCGCCTGCTGTTCGACCGCAACCCGGCGCCATTCTGGGTGTTCGACCCGGACACGCTGCGCTTCATCGAGGTCAATGACGCGGCGGTGCGCCAGTACGGCTACAGCCGCGAGGAGTTCCTGGCGATGAGCATCCTCGACATCCGCCCGCGCGAAGGCTGGGACGAGGTGCGTGGTGCCATCCAGCGCGCGCAGGTGGGCGATCCCCCCGACGCAACCGTGCGCCTGCACCGGCGCAAGGACGGCAGTGTGTTCGAGGTGCGCGCACACCTGTCCAAACTCGATTTCGACGGACAGCCCGCGTGCCTGGTGCTGGCCGAGGATGTGAGCGAACGGCTGGCCTACGAGCGCGACCTGGCCTACCAGGCACGGCACAACCCGGCCACCGGCCTGCTCAACGTGCGTGCATTGACCGACCAGCTGGATGAGCAGGGCGAGGGCTATACCATCGCCTTCGTGCAACTGCGCGGACTGCAGCTGGTGGCCGATACGCTGGGCCGTGAGATCGGTGATGCCGTGCTGCAGTCGATGGCGACCCGCCTGGGCGGGTTGGGCGCACGCTGCGGCACGCTGGCGTTCCAGCCGGCGGAGGACTTCGTGTTCGCCATCGGTTCGGAGCACGATACCCAGCGCGTGCTGGACGACCTGCTGCAGATCGTGTCGGCGCCGATGCGTGGCAAGGATTCACTGCACCAGTTCGAGCCGCGCATCGGCGTGGCGGTGCATGTGGCCGGTGACGGCCACAGCGCCGAACAGGTGATTGGCATGGCCGCGCAGGCGGCGCACGCGGCGCGTGCGGAGGGCAACGTGGTGGTCTGGTTCGACGCAGCGGTGACCACGCGGCTGGCCGACCGGTTGCGCCTGGCCGGGCGCATCCATGCGGCCATCGACAACGAGTTCCAGCTGTACTTCCAGCCGATCCGGCATGCCAGCGATGGCAGCCCGGCGGCATTGGAGGCATTGCTGCGCTGGCCGCAGGCTGATGGCAGCTTCATTCCGCCCAATGAGTTCATCCAGCTGTGCGAGGACACCGGGCTGATCCTGGCACTTGGCCGCTGGGTGATCCGAGCGGCAGCGAAGGCGCAGCGGCGGTTGGTCGAGGCCGGGTGGGGCGAGCTGCCGATTGCGGTCAACGTCTCGGCCGTGCAGTTCTTCAACAGCGACCTGGTGGCCGAGTTCACCCGCGCCCAGCAGGAGTTCGGGTTGGCGCGGGGTGCGCTGCATGTGGAACTGACCGAGAGCAGCCTGATGCGCAAGCCGGGGCAGGCGATGCAGACCATGCAGCGCCTGCACGAGCAGGGCATCAGCGTGTCGCTGGATGACTTCGGCACCGGCTATTCCAGCATGTCCTACCTGCAGCACCTGCCGCTGGACATCCTGAAGATCGACCGCAGCTTCGTGGCGGACGTGGAAACCAATCCACGCAACGCCTCGATCTGCCGCGCACTGCTGTCGCTGGGCCACAGCATGGGCCTGACCATCATCGCCGAAGGCGTGGAGACGCCGGGACAGCTGGACTGGCTGGCTGCGCACGGCTGTGACCAGGTGCAGGGCTACCTGCTGGGACGGCCGGCACCGCTGGAACGGATCATCGACGCGCTGGATGAGGTCGCCGCCTAAGTGGTAGTGCCGGCCGCTGGCCGGCATTCGCCCAGGACCGAGAGGTGTCTGATTGCCGGCCAGCGGCCGGCACTACGGCAAACGCCAGGCTCGGCTACACCCCGGCCTCCACCAGGTGGTCGATGAAGCTGCGCACCTTCGGTGCCAGGTGGCTGCGGCTGGTGTAGACCGCGAAGATGCCGATCGGCGCGGCTTCCCACTCGGGCAGGACGCGCACCAGACGGCCATCGGCCAGTGCGTCTTCCAGCAGGAAGTAGGGCTGCAGGATCACGCCCATGCCGGCGATCGCCGCTTCGCGCAGCACGTCGCCGTTGTTGGCGTGCAGCAGGCTGCTTACCGCCACCTTCACTTCACCGCCGGGCCCCTGCAGCGGCCAGTGATCACCGGCGGCCCAGTAGCTGTAGCTCAGGCATGCGTGTGCCTGCAGCTCCTGCGGGGTCTGCGGGGTGCCGTGTGCGGCCAGGTAGGCCGGCGCGGCGCACAGGCTCACCCGCGATTCGCCGAGGCGGCGCGCGATCAGCGTGGGACCGGGCTCGCGGGTGATGCGGATGGCCACGTCGTAGCCTTCCTCGACCATGTCCACCAGCCGGTCGGACAGCGCCAGGTCCAGCTCCACCTGTGGGAAGCGCTGGCGATAACTGGCCAGCAGCGGGCCGAGGCGGGCAATGCCCCAGCTCACCGGTGCGTTGATGCGCAGCGTGCCCGAAGGCTCCAGCGCCTGCGCGCCGATACTGGCTTCCAGCGCGTCGAATTCGGCCAGCAGGCGCACGCACTGGGCGTAGTAGGCGGCGCCGGCACTGGTCGGGCTGACCCGGCGCGTGGTGCGGTGGAGCAGGCGGGTGGACAGGCGCTTTTCCAGCGCCGCGACCTGGCGCGTGACGCCGGCGGTGGACATGTCCAGGGCCTGGGCGGCGGCACTGAAGCCGTTGCGCTCGACCACCGCCACGAACACGCGCATCGCTTCGAGGGTGTCCATTGTTGCGCCTTGTGAAATAAATACGGTCAAACGATCGTATTTATCGGCCAGTGAAGGCGCAATAACCTGTGCCCACTCCCTTCAAGGTGCTTTGCCATGCACACCACGACCGCTCCTGTTTCGCCGCTGGCGCCGTATGGCGCCACCCTGCTGCGCCTGGCTCTGGGCGTGCTGTTCCTGGTCCACGCACTGACCAAGCTGCTGGTGTTCACCCCGGCCGGTACGGCGGCGTTCTTCGAGTCTCTGGGCCTGCCCGGTGTGCTCGGCTACCTCACCATCGGCGTCGAACTGGTGATCACCGTCGCGCTGCTGCTGGGCATCTACGCACGCTGGGTGGGCCTGGTCGGCGTGCCGCTGCTGCTGGGCACCATCGTCACCGTGCACGGCGCCAACGGCTTCGGTTTCGCCAATGCTGGCGGCGGCTGGGAATACCCGGCGTTCTGGGCGCTGGCGCTGGTGGTGCTGTTCCTGCTCGGCGATGGCAAGTGGACCCTGCGTTCGCGCTGATCGCCGCCTGATCCTGCAACTGGAGAATTCCATGTCCCGCCTGCCTTCGCTGTACATCTCCCATGGTTCGCCGATGACTGCCCTGCAGCCGGGCCAGGTTGGCGTGCGCCTGGCCGAGCTGGCGCGCGATCTGCCGACGCCACGCGCCATCGTGATGGCCTCGGCGCACTGGCTGGGCCGGCAGCCGCTGGTCGGTGCGCATCCGCAGCCGCCGACCATCCACGACTTTGGTGGCTTCCCGCGCGCGCTGTTCGAACTGCAGTACCCGGCACCGGGTGATCCGGCACTGGCCGAAGAAGTGGCCGGCCGCATCGCCGCCGCAGGTCTGCCAGTGGCCATCGACCCGCAGCGTGGCCTCGACCACGGCGCGTGGGTACCGCTGCGGCTGTTGCGCCCTCAGGCGGACATCCCGGTGGTGCCGGTGTCGATCCAGCCGCTGCTCGGCCCCGAGCATCAGTTCGCGCTGGGCCGTGCGCTGGCGCCGCTGCGCGAACAGGGCGTGCTGCTGGTCGGCTCCGGCAGCATCACCCACAACCTGCACGACTGGGGCGACTACCAGGACGGCAAGGAAGCGCCGTACGTGCGGCCCTTTATCGAATGGGTGGAGCAGCGCCTGGCCGCTGATGACCGCCAGGCCCTGCTGGATTACCGCCGGCAGGCGCCGTTCGCCGAACGCGCGCACCCGACCGACGAGCACCTGCTGCCGCTGTTCTTTGCAATGGGCGCGGCCGGCGAGGGCGGTTTCGGTGCGCGTCGCATCGATGCCGGCATCGATGCCGGCTTCCTCGCCATGGATCTGTACCGCTTCGACGGGGCATGAGCCGGGGCTGACGCGCGGCGGCCCCGGCCGTCGCGGCCATGGCCGCATGTGGTAGTTTTTTCCGGGTTTCCGGCGCTGGCCTCCAAGCCTCCCCACGCGCCGCTTCCTGGAAGAAGCATGCATACCATTGAAGTCGTCCTGGCGATGCTGGTGGCCGTTGTCGCCAGCGGCTACCTGGTTCGCGTCCTGCCGTTCTCGTTGCCGCTGCCGCTGGTGCAGATCGGCCTGGGTGCGGTCATCGCCGGGGTGTTCAACCGTGGCCACGCGCTGGAGCCGGAAGTGTTCTTCCTGCTGTTCCTGCCGCCACTGCTGTTCCTCGATGGCTGGCGCATTCCCAAGCAGGGCCTGTTCCGCGACAAGGGCGCGATCCTCGAACTGGCGTTCGGCCTGGTGGTGTTCACCGTCATCGGCGCCGGCTTCCTGATCCACTGGTTGATTCCGGTGATGCCGCTGGCGGTGTGCTTCGCGCTGGCGGCCATCGTCTCGCCGACCGACCCGGTGGCGGTGGGTGCGATCGCTTCGAAGGCGCCGATTCCCAAGCGCCTGATGCACATCCTGGAAGGCGAGTCGCTGCTGAACGATGCCTCGGGCCTGGTCTGCTTCCGCTTCGCGGTGGCGGCGGTGATGACCGGCACCTTCTCGCTGGCCACGGCCTCGCTGACCTTCGTGTGGGTGGCGGTGGCGGGATTGGCGGTGGGCGTGGCGGTGACGCTGGGTGTGTCCACCTTCCAGCGCTGGCTGTGGCGCCGCTTCGGCGAAGAGCCCGGCGCGGCGATGCTGGTCAACCTGCTCATTCCGTTCGCGGCCTACCTGCTGGCCGAAGAGATCCATGCCTCGGGCATCCTCGCCGCGGTCGCCGCCGGTATCGCGATGAGCTATGTCGAGCTGACCGGTCGCGTCTCCGGCAGCATGCGCGTGCAGCGCGCCGGGGTCTGGAACATGCTGCAGTTCAGCTTCAACGGCATCATGTTCGTGCTGCTGGGCGAGCAGCTGCCGGGCATCGTCGAACGCGCCACCACCACCATGAACGAGACCGGCCACCAGAGTGCGTGGTGGCTGCTGGTGTATGTGGTGGTGATCAATCTGGCACTGGTCGTGCTGCGCCTGTTGTGGGTGTGGTTGTCGCTGCGCTGGAACCTGCTGCGCGCGCGCCGTCGCGGCCTGGAGCGGGGCGAGGCACCGAACTGGCGCATCGTGGTGGCGACCTCGGTGGCCGGCGTGCGCGGTGCGATCACCCTGGCCGGTGTGTTGACCCTGCCGCTGTTCCTGCCCGACGGCAGTGCGTTCCCGGCGCGTGACCTGGTGATCTTCCTGGCCGCATCGGTGATCCTGTTCTCGCTGCTGGGCGCCAGCATCGCGCTGCCACAGCTGCTGAAGGGCCTGCAGCTGCCGGCTGACTCGGGCGAGCGCAAGGAAGAGGACCTGGCACGCCGGCTGTCGTCGAAGGCCGCGCTGGCCGGGGTCGAGCGCATGCGCCAGCAGCTGGTGATGAACCAGAACACCGAGAACGTGCAGCTGTACAACGACGCCGCCTCGCGGGTGAGCCTGCTCTACCAGCGGCACCTGGAGCGCGACAGTGATGGGCCCGACGTTGACCCGGAGAAGGTTCGGCGCATGGAAATGGGCTACCGCCAGCTGCGCAGCGCCGGCCTCAATGCCGAGCGCGAGGAGCTGTTCCGGTTGACCCGGCGCGGGGTGATCTCCGATGAGATCTCGCGGCGCCTGATCCGCAACCTGGACCTGCTGGAATCGCGCAAGCGCGAATGACCGTGTACCCCGGGTGGGTGCGGACCTCGGTCCGCGTTGATCGGGGTCAGATCCCTTTCCGCAGGAAAGGGATCTGACCCCAGGATCCGGGAGCCGTGCTTATTCCGGCTTCTGGTCCAGGAAATACACCTCGACCTTGCCCTTGACCTTGATGGTCATCGGGTTGCCGCGGCGGTCGCGGGCCTTGCCGGCCTGCACGCGGATCCAGCCTTCGCTGACCGAGTATTCCTCGACGTTGTCACGCTCGACGTCGTTGAAACGCACGCCGACGCCGCGCTCCAGCGCCTGCGCATCATGGAAGGGGCTGGCCGGGTTGATCGCCAGGTGGTCGGGAGGGGTATCGCTCATCGCTTCATTCACAGTGACGGCCACCAAGGCCGGCTTCAGCGGCACAGGATAAACCGTAGAATGCCGGCCTGCCCCAGAGGAAGTTCCGCCATGCCCGACAACAGCGACTATTTCGACTTCGAGGAAGACATCCACGACTTCGACGAAGATGGCTTCGAGGCACGGGTCTGGAACCTGCTGGTGCTGATCAACCCGGGCGACGAGGAACTGGCCCTGCAGCAGTTCAACCGCTGGCGCGAGCACCTGGCCGAGGACGGGCAGCCGCTGGAAGCGGACAGCGACTGGCTGCCGGCCCTGTTCACGGCCATCGCCTGGCAGTCCGGTTTCGAGGTCGAGCGTGATGATCTGGAATCGCTGCAGTCGGCAGTGAACGAGCTGTCGGCGCGCTTCAACCTGCAGCTGGACTGGGGCGGCGACCTGGATGACGAGGACTTCGCCGAAGGCCTGGACGGCGTGCAGCTGATGTCCACCGCCTTCGACCGCCTGCGCGAGCACAACTACACGCTGTGGAGCGTGGATGCCGGCAGCGACGGCTTCACCGGCGTGATGGCGCTGACCCGCGACGACGACGCAATGCTGGCGCTGTGCTCGCTGCTCAACGTGGAAATCCGGCTGGGCAGCGACCCGTTCTGAACGATGGGCCGATCCCCCCGGCACGACCCGGCGGGGACGATCTGCTGGGCACGGCCTGATGGGTTGATCCGCTGGGGACGACCCGACGGGGTAGAGTCGACTGTTAGTTGTGTAAACCCACCACGTTGTTCAGCGGGATTCTGGAAATAGGCGGTTGGCTGCCGATCCCCATGTGGGGTCGGTGCCAGTTGTAGTAATGCAGCCATTCAGGCAGCACGGCATCACGTTGCTCTGACGAAGCGTACTCGC